>NZ_JBSGQV010000002.1:172716-408757 GCF_053606025.1 Streptomyces sp. NPDC055254
ACGCCCTCGACGCCCGCCACCGGCAGGGTCACCACGTCCTGGCCGCCGACCGGGCCCTGGCGCACGCCCAGACCCGAACGGGTGTCCATCAGGCGCTTGGGGCCGAAGTTCGCCTGCTTCGCCCCGCCGCTCGCGGACGTGAAGTAGCCGGTGATGTCCGCGATCAGGTCGACGCTGCCGGAGTTGTTGAAGAAGCTGACCTTCCCGTCCACGACGGGCACGACCACCAGGTTCGGGATCGTGCGGCCGGGGGTGAAGTTCAGGTTCGAGGCGCTGGAGCGGGTCGTACCGCTGGGGTAGACCGACACGAAGCTCGACTCGGTCGGGTTCGTCGCGGTGACGTTGAGGACGACGGCGGTGACCGTGCCCGGCGCCGCTCCGGTGGCGGCGGCCACCGGCAGGGTGACGACGCCTTGGCCGCCGACCGGGCCCTGGCGCACGCCCAGACCCGAGCGGGTGTCCATCAGGCGCTTCGGGGCGAGGGGCACGAAGCCGGCGTCCTCGACGTCCGCCTGGACGGTGACGGCGAGGCTCGTGGAGACCTTGCCGTTGGCGGCGGTGGCCCGGACCTGGACCTGGTGGCTGCCCTGGGACACGATGGCGGTCGCCCGGCGGTCGCCCGCGCCGGTGACGGCGGCCTGCCGGCCGTCCACCAGGAGCTCGAACCGGTTCAGCCGGCCGCTGATCGTGCTGGTGGTCCAGTCGACCGTCAGGGCCGCGCCGGACGGGAGCGTGGCGCCCGGCTGGGCCGCCTTGCCGTTCACCGAGGCGATCTTCAGTTGGGCCGCGGGGCCCGACGTGCGGATCGAATCCAGCTGCGGGTAGAGCGAGTTGCCGGGGCACTCGGTGTTGAAGCCGTCCCGGTGACCCGAGACCGTCTTGAACGTGTACGTCTGCCCGGCGGTGAAGTTCTGGTGGTGGTGGTTGGCCTGGGTGGCGCCGGCGGTGAGCGTCGTGGTGCCGTTCATGTCGCCGTCGTACTGGCCGAGCTTGTAGGCCGCGACCTTGGATATGGACTCCAGGGCGGCGGCGGAGGCACCCGCGTTCGTGTAGTCGCCGAGTACGGAGACGCTCGTCGACTCGGAGTTCCAGCCGTAGGTGTGGGCGCCCAGGACGGGCTGGTCCACACCGCCCTGACGGCCCTCGAAGATCGTGCCGCACTTGTCGACGAGGAAGTTGTAGCCGACGTCGCGCCACTTGTTGGTGTTCACGTGGTAGACGTGGATGCTCCGCACGATGGCCGCGGACTCGGAGCACTCGTACGGCGCGGCGGCCGCGGTGTGGTGGACGAAGACCGCCTTGACCTTGGCGCCGGGCAGGTAGATCGGGCCCTCGTTGTTCAGGGACTCGTCGGCGCCCCACTGCACGCGCGAGACGACGTCCGGCCGCGGCGCCGTCGACTCGGGTCCCGGAGTGGTGGGAGGAGCGGCGGGGGCCGGCGGGACCGGGTCCGCGGCGAAGGCGGCCGGCCCGAGGCTCAGGTCGCCCTTCTTCTTGGCGGAGGCCCCGGCGCCCGGGTCCACCAGGGTCAGCTCCATGCCGGCGGGCAGAGCGGCGCCCTGGCCGGTCACCCGTACCTCGGCGCCGTCCGACGGGCCGACCCAGACGGGCTCGGTGGCGCCGCGCAGGCCCGGACGCTTGCCGTCGAGACCGGACTCGGCCTGCTCCAGGGTGACCCACTTCGACCACTTGCCGGAATCGGCGTCCCGGGTCCGGGCCTCGATGGCCCCCTTGACCTCGGCCTCGGGGTCCGTCCAGGACACTCCGAGGAGCCCGAAGGGTTCCGTGTCCCGCTGGGAGAGGACGGCCTCGTCGCTCCCCTTGGCCTGGAGGGCGAGCTTGTGCACCTCCCCCTCGACCGGGCCCTTCTCACGGGCGGGCGCGCTGTACGGCGACACCTCGTCCTCGCCGCTGAACACCCCCGTGCCGTTGGCGACGCCCTGGATGCCCAGGACCGCCACGGCGGCGAGCGCGGCGGCCATCGCCGTGCCGCGCACACGACCTATTCTCAAGTTGTCCCCAACCCCTATGACTTACCCACCGGGTAGCAGCACTGATCGCCGGGATCCTACTGGCTCGTAGTGACGGCGATCCGAGTGGGGCGGGTGACTCAGGGGTGACGGGAGTCGTACGTGGGTGCTATTCCACCGACTTGTCCTTGAACGGCGCCCGACGGCCGCAGATCGCGGGCCAGTCCGCGGCCACGATGTTGGCGCACCAGATCTTGCCGTCGTCCGCGAACTGCTTCCAGCGCTTGATCTGGAGGTCCTCACAGTCCTTGTTCGGCGCGAAGCGCGGGCACGTGCCGTCGGGCAGCTTGATGTCGTGCGCGCGCCAGGCGTCGAGACCCATGAGGTTGGTGTCCTCGTGCGTCGGCATGTAGCGGTTCGCCGACCAGGACGCCCCCATCGTGGCGAACAGCGCGACCGCGCACACCATGCCGGCCGAGAGCTGGCGGACCACCCGGCGCGGGACGACCCGCACCGACGGGTCGGCGGCGGACGGCCGCAGGGTCCGCTCGGTCCAGCCCGAGCCCCGCTGGACCGCGACCATCACGCCGAGGACGGCCAGGATCATCAGCGCGTACATGATGATCCAGGTGGTCCGCGGGAAGAGCTGGACCGCCTTGTCGTGCGCCATGTGCGAGGCGAACCAGAAGCGGGCCAGCCAGGCGCCCGCGAGGACGGCGGCGGCGGTGCGGACCATGATGTTCCGCATGCCCAGGCCCACGCCGAGGCCCACGCCGAGCAGGAGCAGCAGCGCGAAGCCGCTCTGGCCCGCCATCTCACCGGCGACCGGCCACTGGTGGTACTTGATGTACCCGGTCCGGTCGGAGATCCAGCCCAGGACGTACGCCGGGTCGACGTACACCCCGAGGTAGCCGTAGCGGTCCGGGGTCTGCGAGCCGAGCCGCGCCATCTGGTAGAGCAGCGGGGCGCCGATGATCCCGGCAGCGCCCAGGACGGACCCGACGAACAGGGCCGCCCGCTTGACCGCGGGGGCGCCGGCCCGCCACGGGAAGAGGAAGAGGAAGAGGACGGCGGCCCCGGGGGCGGCCCAGACGAACCAGCCGGAGTACCAGAGGAAGAGCACGCCGAAAATCAGGCCGAGGCCCGCCCCGCGCAGTACCAGGGACTTCGGGGTACGGCCGCCCGCACGGCGCAGCTCGCGGAAGCAGAACCCGAGGAGCGGCAGCAGCACGATCATCACGACGTGGCTGTACGGGCGGACCGGGTCGAGGAAGAGCACGGCGGCCGGGACGGCGATCAGCAGGGCCCAGAACGGGCGGAGCAGCAGGCGCCAGGACAGGTACGCCATCGGACCGACCAGGGCGCTGCAGATGATCTGGAGGTCGTGCAGGGCGAAGCCCGCCCCGCCGAGGCCGCCGTAGTGGACCTTGGCCCACAGTGCCATCAGCGCCGGGAACGCCGGCGGGTAGATGCCGGACATGCCCTCGCCGGAGAGGAACGAGTTGGCCATCTCCACCAGGACGCTCGGGTCGCCCTCCTGGCCGCCGAGCGGATGGGGCGTCCCGCGCAGCGCGACGACCACACCGCCCGCCACCACGCCGGTGGCCAGCCCGGCCAGGGCGGCGCAGACCAGGCGCTTGACGAGCTGGTGGCGCCGGGCCGAACCCCGGTAGGCGGTCCAGAGCAGCAGCCCGAGCAGCGGCAGACCGAGCACGGCCGCGTACAGCTGCAGCTTGGCGAGACCGCTGACCTGGCCGATGCGGTTCATCGGGTTGACGCCGATGTGCCTGCTCAGCAGCGTGTACCCGAGGGCCGCCACGACGGAGACCACGACCTCGGCCAACGCGAGGACCCGGCGCCGGGACAGCCGCGTACGCATCCGCGAGACGGACGAGGAGCTCTTGTCCTCCGCCGTCTCGGCGGGGACGTGCGCCGGGCCGCCCTCGCCGACTTCCTCGGGGGCCAGATGTGTCATCTCAGTCCGTTTCGTGGTGTGCGGGATCGCTCAGTTCTGCCCGGAGGTGAAGGCGTGCTTCGCCAGGGTGCGGGCGCCGTCGCGGTGCCCGCGGCGCAGTGCGCCCGGAAGCATGGTGAGCGCGTGCAGCCGCGAGGCGCTGTGGAAGCGCGCCGCGCGGGCCGCCTTGGGCCAGCCACGGGCGTCCATGCGCGCGGCCACGGCGGCGAAGTAGCGCTCGGCCTCGGTGAACCGGGTGCCGGAGAAGGCCTGCACCGAGGACTCGCTGACGGCGTGCCGACGGTACTGGAACACGGTGGTGGAGTGGTCGATCACCATCTGCTCACCGCCTTCGAGCAGGTCGACGACGAGCGCGAGGTCCTGGATGACCGAGTAGTCGTCCCGGAAGTTCACCTCGCGCAGGGCCTCGCCGCGCCAGGCGATGGACGGGAAGTACAGCCAGTTCCCGCGCAGCACGCTGGCGGCCAGTTCCTCGCCGCCCATCACCCTGCGGCCCTTGACCTGGGGTGCGTACAGCCGCTTCTTGGTGTTGTCCGCGAGGCCCTGGGTCACCCGGCCCTCGCCGTCGATGACGTCGACGCCGGGCTGGACCATGCCGATGCCGGGGTGGTCCTCGACGAGGGCGCGGACCGTCTCCAGGTAGTGCGGGTGCAGCAGGTCGTCGCAGCCCATGATGACCACGTAGTCGGCCTCGGAGAGCCGGACGCACTTCTGGAAGTTCTTGGTGATGCCGAGGTTCTGCTCGTTGCGGCTGTAGTGCACCCGCTTGTCGCCGAGCTGCTCGAACCAGCCCGGTACCTCCGCCTCCTTGCCGTCGTCGATGACGACGAGCCGGAAGTCCGGGTCGCTCTGCGCGAGGACGCTGCGCACGGCGTCCTGCATCAGCCGCACGTCCCCGTAGTAGGGGAGCATGAAGTCGAAGGTCACCATGGGGCGTCAGGCCTTCACGGAGTCACTGGCGGGCGCGGGCTCCGGGGCGGGCACCGGCTCCGGAGTGGGCGCGGTGGCCGAGGGCGCGGGCAGCACGGGGGCGGCCGCGTCCTGGGCCAGGCGCTCGTCGTTGTGCCGCATGCCCTCGTTGATCGCGACCGTCCGGGCCAGGTCGGTGATCTTCTTCTCCAGGGAGCGGAAGCGCAGGAAGGTGTTCAGGGTGAGGAAGCCCATCGCGAGCACCATCACGTAGAGCACCAGGTCGGTGCCGCGGCCGACGCCCAGCTGCTGGGCGAGCCAGGTGACGTCGGTCGGGCGGAGCACGGCGTACACGTTGACGACGACGAACACCGAGAACGCGATCCGCTTCCAGGCGCGGTTCTTCGCCTGGCCCCAGGTCCGTATGAACATCAGTGCCATGGACACGGAACCGAGGATCAGCAGCAGCTGGATCCAGAAGTACTTCATCGACGCCCACGCTCCCGCAGCGAAATGTCAAAAAGGATGTTGACGCCGTTGATCAGGGACTGACCCTTGGCGCGTGAGTAATCGGTGTAGAGGATGTCCACCGGTACCTCGGTGACGCGCAGCTCGGAGCCGGCCAGGAAGCCGACGAGCTCGGACGCGTGGGCCATGCCGTTCATGGTGATCTTCAACTGCTCGGCGGCTTCGCGGCCCAGGACCCGCAGGCCGTTGTGCGCGTCGGTGAGCTTGAGCTTGCGCGCGGTCGGGCTGACGGCGGCGGCCGTGCGCAGCACGACCTGCTTGATCCACGGCACCTGGCCGTTCTGCTCGATGAACCGGGAGCCGAGGACGACGTCGGCCTCGCCGGCGCGCAACACGGCGACCATGGTCTCGACGTCCTTGGTCTGGTGCTGGCCGTCCGCGTCGAAGGTCGCGAAGTACTGGGCACCGGGCTGCGCGAGCGCGTACGTCAGGCCCGTCTGCAGGGCGGCGCCCTGGCCCAGGTTGACCGGGTGCCGGACCAGGTGGGCGCCGGTGGAGGCGATGTGCTCGGCCGAGTCGTCGGTGCTGCCGTCGTCGACGACGACGATGTTGGGGAACGTCTTGCGGGCCCCCTCGACCACCTCGGCGATCACCTGGCCCTCGTTATAGGCCGGTATGACCAGCCAGACATCGTCGTATTGGGACACGGTAGCTCCAGCGGAATGTGGCACGAACGAGTGCTCGGCGATCGGTGTGGCGTCAGGGGCGGGCATCTTCATCTTCCGGTCGCACCGACACCCGGGCTGCCCGCGTCGGCCATCTGCCCGGGTCCTTCGGGGACCGCCGCGGCCGCTCCGGCAAAGCTCAGCCTCAGGGCTGCCAGCATAGCGAGCACGGTGGCGAGCGAACCGAGGGCGTAGGCAACGATCACACGCATGGCCACATCACCCGGTACGAGGGTGACGCCCACGAGCACGGCGGTGCCGACGGCCCAGCAGAGCAACTGCAGGTTGTGCCGTTTGAATACCATGAGCGCCTGTCCCAGCACCATCGCGAACATGTACGCAACGGTGCCGGCGGACAACAGGAAGAAGTGGAAGCAGCCGAGGACCGGTTGGGCGTCGAAGAGCACTCCGATCAGCCACGGCCCCAGCACGGTGGCGGGCACGCCGCCGAGCAGGCCGAGCAGCCCGACGACCACGCCGATCCGGCGCAGCATCGCCCAGAACGCGACGCGGTCGCCGGCCGTGAACGCGGCGCTGAGACCGTTCAGCAGCGACGCCTGCAGCGAGCCGAAGACGAAGAGCGGAACCCGCGCCAGGACCAGTGCGTTCAGCAGCGCCGCGATCAGCACGCTGTCGGTGGGGGCCAGCAGCTTGGTGCTCATCACGGCCGCGTTGACGACGACCTGGGACAGCAGGGTGGCGCAGATCAGCAGCCCGAGCCCGCCGTACAGCTCCCGCCAGGCGATCCGCTCGCCGGGCCCGACCGCGCGCAGCAGTGCGGGCAGGGTGACCAGGGTCGCGATGACCGGGGCGACGGCCAGGACCAGGCTGAACGCGAGGGCCGAGCGCAGGCCGCCCAGCGCGCAGCCGAAGGCGAGCGCGATCCTCAGGCCCCCGTCGACGGCGAGTTGGGTGCCGTACGCCCCGAAGAGGCCGAGGCCGGCGAGGACGCCGCGGGTGAGGTAGCAGACGGCCATGCCCGTGAACGCGCCGCCGAGCGCCGCGACCAGCCCGCGGTCGCCGCGGAACAGCAGGTCGGCGATCGGGCCCGCGCCGACGGCGAGCACCAGCAGGGTCGCGCCGAGCACCGCGGCCGTCAGCAGGGTGGCCCGGCGCAGCACGGGGGCCGCGCCGTGGCCGAGCACCGCGCGGGCGGAGACGATCCGGGTCAGTTCCTGCTCGATGGGGAAGAAGACGCCGATGCCGATGGACATGACGATCGTCCACAGCACGGAGACGTTGGCCATCTCCTCCGTGGACAGGCTGTGGCCGGCGACGCCCAGGTGGACGTACGAGGCCGCGCCGAGCACGACGGTGCCGCCGGCCACCGCGACGGTGCCCGGCGGCAGCGCCGCGGTCAGCTTGTTCAGCAGGGTTTTCATCCCGCTCGGCCGTCCCGGGCCGTACGGGACAGGGCGGTGAAGCCGGGGGTGGCGAGCGCCTCGGCCAGCTGGTCCCGCCAGTCGGGCAGCGGGGCGAGGCCCGCCGCGGCCCAGCGGTCGTGCGCGAGCACGCTGAACGACGGGCGGACGGCGGGACGCACGAAAGCGGCGGAGGTGGTGGGCCGGATGCGCTCCGGGTCGAGACCGCTGAGGCGGTAGCTCTCGCGGGCCAGTCCGAGCCAGGTGGTGCGGCCGCTCGCGGTGCCGTGGTAGACGCCGCCGGGGGCGCGGCCGTCGAGTGCGGCCAGGCCGAGCTCCACGAGCCGGCGGGCCAGCGCGTACGACCAGGTGGGCTGTCCGTGCTGGTCGTCGACGACGTCCAGGGTGTCCCGCTGGGCCGCGAGCTTCAGCATGGTGGCGACGAAGTTCGGCCCGTGCTCGCCGTAGAGCCAGGCCGTGCGGACCACGTACCCGTCCCGGGGCAGCAGTTCTGCCACGGCCCGCTCGCCGACCAGCTTGCTGCGGCCGTAGGCGTTGACGGGGCTGGTCGCGGCGTCCTCGGCGTAGGGCTGCGTGGCGTCTCCGGGCAGCACGTAGTCGGTGGAGACGTGCAGCAGGCGCGCCCCCGCCTCGGCGCAGGCCCCGGCGAGGACCCGTACGCCGGCGCCGTTGACGGCGGTGGCGGCGTCCTCGGCCGTCTCCGCCCCGTCGACGTCGGTCCAGGCGGCGCAGTTGACGACCACGTCGACGCCGCCGACCGCGGCGCGGACGGCGGCCGGGTCAGTGATGTCGAGGTCGGCGCGGCCCAGGCCGGTGGCCTTGATGCCCGCGTCGGCCAGCACGGCCAGGACGTCCTGGCCGAGCATGCCCGCGGCGCCCGTGACGAGCCAGCGCGTGGCCCCGGAGTCGGCGGTCACTTCTGCAGCGCCGCCTTCGCCTTGAGCGGCTCCCACCAGGCGCGGTTCTCGCGGTACCAGTCGACGGTGGCCTTGATGCCGTCCTCGAAGGTGACCTGCGGGGCGTAGCCGAGCTCCGCGCCGATCTTGCTGATGTCGATGGAGTAGCGCAGGTCGTGGCCCTTGCGGTCCTGGACCCTCTCGACCATGTCCCAGCCCAGGCCCGCCGCTTCCAGCAGGACGCCGGTGAGCTCCTTGTTGGTGAGCTCGGTGCCGCCGCCGATGTTGTAGACCTCGCCGGCCCGGCCCTTGCGCATGGCCAGGTCGATGCCCCGGCAGTGGTCGGAGACGTGCAGCCAGTCGCGGACGTTGCCGCCGTCGCCGTACAGCGGGACCTTCTTGCCGTCCATCAGGTTCGAGACGAACAGCGGGATGACCTTCTCCGGGAACTGGTAGTGCCCGTAGTTGTTGGAGCAGCGCGTGACCACCACGTCCATGCCGTGGGTGCGGTGGTAGGCCAGCGCCAGCAGGTCGGACGACGCCTTCGAGGCGGAGTACGGGGAGTTGGGCACCAGCGGCCACTCCTCGGTCCAGGAGCCCTCGCTGATCGAGCCGTACACCTCGTCGGTGGAGATGTGCACGAAGCGGCCGACGCCGTGCTTGCGGGCGGCGTCCAGGAGGACCTGGGTACCGACGACGTTGGTCAGGACGAACGGGCCGGCGCCGGCGATCGAGCGGTCCACGTGGGACTCGGCGGCGAAGTGCACGATGACGTCGTGGCCGGGCATCACCTGGTCGACGGCCTCGGCGTCGCAGATGTCGCCCTGGACGAAGCGGTAACCGGGGTGATCGGCGACCGGAGCCAGATTGGCCTCGACGCCGGAGTAGGTCAGCTTGTCGAAGACGGTGATCTGCGCCGCGGCATCTGCGCCGAGCTGCTGGCGGACGAATTCTGAACCGATGAAGCCGGCGCCGCCGGTCACGAGGATGCGCATAATACGAAGAGTCTAGCGGTCCGCCGAACGTCACATGCCCTGAGCTCGGCTCGGTCCCGGGCTCTCGCATAGGGTTCTCCCCATGCGTGGAATCCTCTTGGCCGGTGGCACCGGATCGCGACTCTGGCCGCTGACCCGGGCAGTCTCGAAGCAGCTGCTGCCCGTCTTCGACAAGCCGATGATCTATTACCCCCTCTCCACCCTGGTGATGGCGGGGATCAGTGAGATCCTGATCATCACCACTCCGGAAGACCGCGACCAGTTCGAGCGGTTGCTCGGCGACGGTTCGCAGTTCGGCCTGCGGCTGGAGTACGCCGTCCAGGAGCGCCCGGAGGGCATCGCCCAGGCCTTCGTCCTCGGCGCCGACTTCATCGGCGACGAGTCCGTCGCGCTGATCCTCGGCGACAACATCTTCCACGGCAGTGGCCTCGGCACCCGCCTGGCCCAGCACACCGGCGCCAAGGGCGGCCGGGTGTTCGCGTACCCCGTGGCCGACCCGACGGCGTACGGCGTCGTCGAGTTCGACGAGAAGGGCCAGGCCATCTCCATCGAGGAGAAGCCGGTCCGGCCCAAGTCGCGCTACGCCGTGCCGGGCCTGTACTTCTATGACAACCGCGTCGTGGAGATAGCCCGGGAGCTGAAGCCCAGCGCCCGCGGCGAGCTGGAGATCACCGCCGTCAACGACGCCTACCTCCAGGCCGGCGAGCTGAACGTGACCATCCTCGACCGCGGTACCGCATGGCTCGACACCGGCACCTTCGTCTCGATGGTGCAGGCCTCGGAGTTCGTCCGCGTGATCGAGGAGCGCCAGGGCTTCAAGATCGGCTGCATCGAGGAAGCGGTCTGGCGGGCCGGCCTGATCGACTCGGCCCAACTGCGCGAGCTGGCCGAACCGCTCGTCAAGAGCGGATACGGCGACTACCTGCTGACCCTGCTCGACGAGGAGGGCTCCCGATGAAGTTCCGCGAACTCTCCATCGGCGGCGCCTTCGAGGTCACGCCGCAGCTGCACGGCGACCCGCGCGGCCTGTTCACCGAGTGGTACCGCTTCGACCGGCTGGCCGAGGTCGTCGGCCACCCGCTGAACCTGGCGCAGGCCAACCTCTCGGTCTCCTCGCGCGGCGTGGTCCGCGGCATCCACTTCGCGGACGTACCGCGCGGCCAGGCCAAGTACGTGACCTGCGTGCGCGGCGCCGTGCTCGACGTCATCGTGGACCTGCGGGTCGGCTCCCCGACCTTCGGCCGGTGGGAGGGCGTCCGCCTCGACGACGTGGACCGCCGCGCGGTCTACATCCCCGAGGGCCTCGGCCACGGGTTCTGCGCGCTGTCCGACGACGCCACGCTCTCGTACCTCTGCTCGGAGGCGTACAACCCGACCGGCGAGCACTCGGTCCACCCGCTCGACGCCGACCTGGGCATCGAGTGGCCGGCCGACGTCCCGCTGCTGTCCGCCCGCGACGAGGCGGCTCCGACGCTGGCCGACGCGATCGCGACCGGCCTGCTGCCCGACTACGCCGTCTGCAACGAGTTCACCGAGTCGCTGCGCGTGCGCTGACCCGCCGCCGTCACGCGGAAGAGGGCCGCACCCCGTCGGGGGTGCGGCCCTCTTCCCGTGCCCGGGCCCGTACGCGCGGCGCCGGGCGACGCCGAAGGGCCCCGCCCCACCGCCGAAGCGGTGGACCGGGGCCCTCCAGTGGAACGGGTGCTCGCGAACGAGCTACCGGGTCAGAGCACGAAATTACTTCGTGATCTTGGTGACCTGGCCGGCGCCCACGGTACGACCACCCTCACGGATGGCGAACTTCAGGCCCTCCTCCATGGCGATCGGCTGGATCAGCGCGACCGACATCTCGGTGTTGTCGCCCGGCATGACCATCTCCGTGCCGGCCGGCAGGGTGACAACACCCGTGACGTCCGTGGTACGGAAGTAGAACTGCGGGCGGTAGTTGTTGAAGAACGGGGTGTGACGGCCACCCTCGTCCTTCGACAGGATGTAGGCCTGGGCCTCGAACTCGGTGTGCGGCGTGACCGAACCGGGCTTGATGATGACCTGGCCGCGCTCGACGTCCTCGCGCTTGATGCCACGGAGGAGCAGACCGACGTTCTCGCCCGCCTGGCCCTCGTCGAGCAGCTTGCGGAACATCTCGATACCGGTGACCGTGGTGGTGGTCTTCTCTTCCTTGATACCGATGATGTCGACGGTCTCGTTGACCTTCAGGACACCACGCTCGATACGGCCGGTGACGACCGTACCGCGACCGGTGATCGTGAAGACGTCCTCGACGGGCATGAGGAACGGCTTGTCGGTGTCACGCGGCGGGGTCGGGATGGCCTCGTCGACGGCAGCCATGAGGCCGAGAAGCTTCTCGCCCCACTCCTTGTCGCCTTCGAGCGCCTTCAGCGCGGAGACGCGAACGACCGGCAGGTCGTCGCCCGGGAACTCGTACTCGGAGAGCAGCTCGCGGACCTCGAGCTCGACGAGCTCCAGGATCTCCTCGTCGTCCACCATGTCGGCCTTGTTCAGCGCGACGACGATGTAGGGGACGCCGACCTGGCGGGCCAGGAGCACGTGCTCCTTGGTCTGCGGCATCGGGCCGTCGGTGGCGGCGACCACGAGGATCGCGCCGTCCATCTGCGCGGCACCGGTGATCATGTTCTTGATGTAGTCGGCGTGACCCGGGCAGTCGACGTGGGCGTAGTGACGCGCCTCGGTCTGGTACTCGACGTGCGCGATGGAGATGGTGATACCGCGCTGGCGCTCCTCGGGAGCCTTGTCGATCTGGTCGAAGGCCGAGGCCTCGTTCAGGTCCGGGTACGCGTCGTGCAGCACCTTGGTAATGGCGGCCGTGAGGGTCGTCTTACCGTGGTCAATGTGACCGATGGTGCCGATGTTGACGTGCGGCTTAGTCCGCTCGAACTTCGCCTTCGCCACGGGGTCCTCCTGGAGAGTGGTTCTGTACGCCTTACTCATCGGCGCCAGGTGATCTTTGCTGGAAAGCCGGTTCCTCGGGGCAGCGAGAGTGTTGCTCCTGCTGCCCCAGAGGCTCCGGTGACAAGCCTAAAGCGTGTACTCGGAAGAGTTACTCGCCCTTGGCCTTCGCGATGATCTCCTCAGCGACGTTCCGGGGAACCTCGGCGTAGGAGTCGAACTGCATCGAGTAGCTGGCGCGACCCGAGGTCTTGCTGCGGAGGTCTCCGACGTAGCCGAACATCTCCGAAAGGGGCACGAGGCCCTTCACGACGCGAGCACCGTGACGCTCCTCCATGGCCTGGATCTGGCCACGGCGGGAGTTGATGTCACCGATGACGTCACCCATGTAGTCCTCGGGCGTGGTGACCTCTACGGCCATCATCGGCTCAAGGAGCACGGGAGAAGCCTTGCGCGCGGCCTCCTTGAAGGCCTGCGAGCCGGCGATCTTGAACGCGAGCTCGGAGGAGTCGACCTCGTGGTAGCCACCGTCGAGAAGCGTGACGCGGACGCCCGTCATCTCGTAGCCCGCCAGGATGCCGAACTGCATGGCCTCCTGCGCACCGGCGTCGACCGAAGGGATGTACTCCTTCGGGACGCGGCCGCCGGTGACCTTGTTCACGAACTCGTACGCCGGACCGTCGGTCTCGGTGATGGGCTCGATCGCGATCTGCACCTTGGCGAACTGACCGGTACCACCGGTCTGCTTCTTGTGGGTGTAGTCGTGACGCTCGACGGCCTTGCGGATCGTCTCGCGGTACGCGACCTGCGGCTTGCCGACGTTGGCCTCGACCTTGAACTCGCGCTTCATACGGTCGACCAGCACCTCGAGGTGCAGCTCGCCCATACCGCCGAGGATGGTCTGGCCGGTCTCCTCGTCCGAGTGAACGTGGAAGGAGGGGTCCTCCTCCGCGAGACGCTGGATGGCGACACCCAGCTTCTCCTGGTCACCCTTGGACTTGGGCTCGATGGCGACCTGGATGACCGGAGCCGGGAAGTCCATGGACTCCAGGATCACGGGCAGCTTGTCGTCGCACAGCGTCTCACCGGTGGTGGTCTGCTTCAGGCCCATGACGGCGACGATGTCACCGGCGCCCACCGACGCGATCTCCTCACGCTTGTTCGCGTGCATGCGGTAGATCTTGCCGATGCGCTCCTTCTTGCCCTTGACGGAGTTCAGCACCGCAGTGCCGGCCTCCAGGCGGCCCGAGTAAACCCGGACGAAGGTGAGCTTGCCGAGGTGCGGGTCGCTCATGATCTTGAACGCCAGAGCCGCGAGCGGCTCCTCGTCGGAAGGCTTGCGCTTCACGACGAGCTCGGCGTCGCGGACGTCGTGGCCTTCGATGGCCTCGATGTCCAGCGGCGACGGCAGGTAGCGGACGACGGCGTCGAGCAGGGGCTGAACGCCCTTGTTCTTGAACGCCGTGCCACAGAACACCGCGGTGATCGTGGGCTCGCCCTTGCCCTTGCCGGAGTTCAGGATGATCCGACGGACGGCGGCGTGCAGCTGCTCCACGGACGGCTCGTCGCCGTTCAGGAAGAGCTCCATGATCTCGTCGTCGTTCTCGGCGACGGTCTCGACCAGCTTCGCGCGCCACTCTTCAGCGGCCTCGGTGTGCGTGGCCGGGATGTCGACGATGTCGTACATCTCGCCCTTGGTCGCCTCGGCGGACCAGACGAACGCCTTCATGGTGACCAGGTCGACAACGCCCTGGAAGTCCATCTCGGCGCCGATGGGGAGCTGCATGACGATCGGAACCGCACCGAGGCGGTCCTTGATCATGTCGACGCAGCGGTGGAACTCGGCGCCGGTGCGGTCCAGCTTGTTGACGAAGCAGATGCGCGGGACGCCGTAACGGTCGGCCTGACGCCACACCGTCTCCGACTGCGGCTCCACACCGGCGACACCGTCGAACACGGTGACGGCACCGTCGAGGACGCGGAGCGAACGCTCCACCTCGACGGTGAAGTCCACGTGACCGGGGGTGTCGATGATGTTGATGGTGTGGTCGACGTCCTCGAGCGGCCAGTGGCAGGTCGTCGCGGCGGACGTGATCGTGATGCCGCGCTCCTGCTCCTGCTCCATCCAGTCCATCGTGGCAGCGCCGTCGTGGACTTCACCGATCTTGTACGACACACCGGTGTAGAACAGGATGCGCTCGGTGGTGGTCGTCTTGCCCGCGTCGATGTGAGCCATGATGCCGATGTTGCGCACCTTGGCCAGGTCAAGCGAAGTGGTAGCCATATCGGCTCAGTCTTCTCTCGGTCTCGATGGGGGTTGGGACTACCAGCGGTAGTGCGCGAAGGCCTTGTTGGACTCGGCCATCTTGTGCGTGTCCTCGCGCTTCTTGACGGCAGCGCCAAGACCGTTGGAGGCGTCGAGCAGCTCGTTCATGAGGCGCTCGGTCATGGTCTTCTCACGACGGGCGCGGGAGTAACCCACGAGCCAGCGGAGGGCCAGGGTCGACTGGCGACCCGGCTTGACCTCGACGGGGACCTGGTAGGTCGCGCCACCGACACGGCGGGACTTGACCTCAAGCGACGGCTTGACGTTCTCCAGCGCGCGCTTCAGCGTGATGACCGGGTCGTTGCCGGTCTTCTCGCGGAGGCCTTCCATGGCGCCGTAAACGATGCGCTCGGCGGTGGAGCGCTTGCCGTTCAGGAGGATCTTGTTGATGAGCGACGTCACCAGAGGAGATGCGTAGACCGGGTCGATGATGACCGGGCGCTTCGGGGCGGGGCCCTTACGAGGCATTCTTACTTCTCCTTCTTGGCGCCGTAGCGGCTGCGGGCCTGCTTGCGGTTCTTGACAGCCTGGGTGTCAAGCGCACCGCGGATGATCTTGTAACGAACACCCGGCAGGTCCTTCACACGGCCACCACGCACGAGCACGATCGAGTGCTCCTGCAGGTTGTGTCCCTCACCCGGAATGTAAGCGGTGACCTCGATGCCGGAGGTCAGACGCACACGCGCGACCTTACGGAGCGCCGAGTTCGGCTTCTTCGGGGTGGTCGTGAACACACGCGTGCAGACGCCGCGACGCTGGGGCGAAGCCTCGAGCGCGGGGGTCTTTGTCTTCTCGACCTTGTCCTGCCGGCCCTTACGGACCAGCTGCTGGATCGTAGGCACTACTTCTCCGGTTTCTGTGTGCCGTGTAGTGAAACTAACCTGGAACTCGCCCGACCCACGCGGTCGGGTGTGTCGGATACTGCACGCCTTCACCGAAGTGAGAGAGGCGCAGATCGCGGTGTGGTCTTCTCGGCTCTCCGCGGGGTCTGACGCACACGCGGGAGCCCAGGGCACACCCCAGGCACAAGGTCAGAGCGTACCTACCTCACAGAGGTAGGTCAAAACAAATGCCCAGCACGAAAACACGCCGGGCGCAAGCGGGGCGTACGAGACCGCGCCGGCGCCGGGGCGGGGGCGACGGCCGGATCATCCGGCTCGCCCGGCCGCGCGCCCCGTCGACCGCCGGCGCGCCGCCGCGGGCCCGGCGAGGGCTGGGCGGGGTTCTCGGCGGGGGCCGGGGGGAGACCGGGCGGGGTTCTCGGCCGGGGCCTGGCGAGGACTGAGCGGGGGTCTGCGGCCGAGGCCGGCGGGGCTCTCGGCGGAAGCCGGGCGGGGTTCTCGGCCGGGGCCCGGCGAGGACCGAGCGGGTTTGCGGCCGGGGCCGGCGGGATTCTCGACGGGCCCCGCGGAAGCCGGGCGGGGTTCTCGGCCGGGGCCCGGCGAGGACTGAGCGGGGGTTTGCGGCCGGGGCCGGCAGGGCTCTCGGCCCGGGCCCGGCGGAGGCGATCACGCTCCCGGCCCCGCTCCGTGCCCCGCCGCCGGTCGGCTCCTCCCCGGCCTCCCCCGCCCCCGGCGCGTCGGCAGGAGGCCACCTCGCCCGGGGGCGGCGGTTCACCCGCCCTGCTGGTGCGGCGCGGCGACCGGACGGACCGCCGACCCGCCGACCCCGCCTCCCCCCGGCCGGACTCCTGGCGCGCTCCCGCCGGAGCCCCGGCCGGCGGGCCGCGCCGGCGTCCGTCTCCGCCGCCGCCCCCGTCCCGGCGCGTCAACTCGGCGCCCGGCAGCCCCCTTTCGCGCCCCCGGACCCGCCCGCCACCGGCGGGCCGCTCCGCCGCGGCGACCTAAACTGGAGGCTTGCCCGGCGCCGCCGCGTACAGATCGACCCGCCGCGCATCCGAGCAACCGACCAGCAGGGAGCAGGACATTGGGGACCGTGGCACCGGAACAGACCACAGTCGACACCCAACTCCCCTATACCCGAAGGTCGTTGGCCTCGCGCCGGTTCACCCGGACGCGCGGGCCGCTGCTCGCCTTCCTCGTCACGGCGACCGCGTTCTGCGCGGCCTGGGTGGCCCGGGGCACCTTCCCCTTCGGCAACACCGGCCGGGCCGTCAACGACCAGGCCAACCAGTACGTACCCTTCCACCGCGCCCTGTGGGACCTCGTGCACGGCGAGGCCGCCGGCGACCTCCTCTTCACCTGGCGCGGCGGATTCGGCCAGCAGTTCCTGTCCGACTACTACACGTACCTCGGCAACCCCTTCTCCTGGCTGGCCGTCCTCGTCCCCCGCGCCCACGTCGACCTCGCCGTCTTCGCGATCACCCCGATCACGATGGGCACCGCCGCCGCGGTGATGACGGTGTACCTCGGCAAGCTGCTCCCCGGCCCCTGGTGGCAGCGGGGCGTGCTCGGCGCCTGCTACGGGCTCTGCGGCTGGGCGCTCTCCGACGCCTCGTACATCCCCATGTGGCTGTGGGGCCTGGTCGCGCTCCCGCTGCTCGGCATCGCCGTGGAGTGGTGCCTGGAGGAGCGCCGCTGGCCCGGGGTGGCCCTGCTGGTCGCTCTCGCCTGGTTCGGGAACTTCTACACCGCGATGATGGCCACGATGGCCGCCTGCGTCCTGCTCGCCGTCCGCCTCGCCACCCGCGACATGTCGGGCGGCCAACGCCTGCGCGCGCTGTGGCGCGCGGCGACGGCCGCCGGGACCGGCATCCTGCTCACCCTGCCGCTCCTGCTGCCCTCGTTCCTGTCCAGCGGCGCCGCCCAGCCCACCGGGGCCGCCGCCTTCGACCCGGTGCGGATCGAGATCTTCCTCTCCGGCATGCTCCCGGCCACCCACCTGTGGGGCGGCCGGCCCCGGCTCTACGTCGCCTCGCTCGGCCTGATCCTGGCCGGGTCCTTCCTCCTCAACACCGCCGTCGCGAAGCGGACCCGCATGGTGTGGGCCGCCGCGATCCTGCTCGTCGCCGCCTCCTTCCAGTTCCCGCCCACCCAGTACGTGTGGCACGGCCTGGCGGTGCCGAACGGCAACCCGTACCGCGAGGCCTTCGTCTTCAGCGGGATGCTGGTGGTCGTGGCCTGGCTGTCCCTGGCCCACCGCCCCCGCCCGGCGCACCTCGCCCTGGTCACCGGGCTGCTGGTCGCGGCCACCTTCGTACTCCGGGGCACCAACGACTTCGGCGGCGCGACCTGGCCCGCCGTGCTGGGCGGCGGGGCGGTCTCCCTACTGGCGCTGGTCCTGCTCGCCCTCGGCGAGGAACGCCGGTACCTGGTCCCGGTCGCGGCCGTCCTCATGGTCGGCGTCGTCCTCGCCGAGTCCACGGCGGCCGCCGCCAACGCGGACGCACGCCGCGCGCGCGAGCGCTGGGCGCAGCCCGTCGCCACCTCGAACCGCTCGGTGAACGAGCACTTCGACGCCGTCCGGAGCGTGGCCGGCTGGCCCGCCTACCGGACCGACTCGGGCGCGCCGCAGACCTCGTACAACGACGCCCTCGCCCTGCGCGCGGAAGGGCCGCAGTACTACAGCAGCTACCTGCCCGAGGCCACGTACCGGGCCCTGGAGCCCCTCGGCCACGGCTACAAGAACGACGGGCGGACCATCTTCGGCGCCGACAACCCGGTGCTCGACGCGATCTTCTCCATCGGCGCGCGGGTCCGCCCGGGCGCCGCACCGGGCAGCTGGACGGGGACGAGGTTCCCCGCTCCCCCGCTGGTCACCGTCCGCACCGCCCCGTACACCTCGCCCAACCCGGCGGACAGCGTCTACGCCCGCCAGGAGAACGTCCTGGGCGCCACCGTCTACCGGGTCCCCGAGGTCACCCGCGGCGGCACCCCCACCGAGCAGACGTACGCCGCCGACTGCGCCCCCGGCTCCGAGGCCTTCTGGTACTCCCCCGCCCTCTACGGCACCCTGCGCGCCGGCCCCGCGAGCACGGTGCTGGAGGACCTGGTGACCGGCGTCGTCCCGCTGGGCCCGGTCCCGGCCTCGGGACGGGTCGAGGTCACCGTGGAGACCCGCACCCAGGGCGCCACCGCCGGCGACCACCCGCTCGGCTGCCTGGACCGACCGGCCCTCGACACGGCCGTGCGCCACCTCACCACCACCGGCGCCACCTCGGTGGAGGTCGGCGGCCACAGCATCGACGCCGCCCTCCCCGCGCACGCCGGCGGCACGGCGGTCATCGCCGCGACCGCCGTCCCCGGCTGGCGGTGCTCGGCCCCCGTGAAGCCCTTCCACGGCCTCCTGGCCGTGGACCTCGCCCCGGGCACGGACAGGGTGTCCTGCACCTTCACCCCCAGGGGTCTCGCGCCGGGCCTGGCCGGAGGCGCCCTCGGCCTGCTGGTCCTCCTCGCGGCCGCCGTGGGCGCGCGCCGCCGCCGCGCCTGACCCGCCCCGGCAACGAAAAGGCCCCCCGCCGCTCCTCTCGGAGCGGCGGGGGGCTTCTTCTTACGAGTCTCAGCCGTTGTACGGGCCGTAGTCGTAGTCCTCCAGCGGGACAGCCTGGCCGGAGCCGGTGCCGAAGGGCGAGTAGTCGATGTCGTCGTAACCGACGGCCGAGTACATCGCGGCCTTGGCCTCCTCGGTGGGCTCCACCCGGATGTTGCGGTAGCGGGCGAGGCCCGTACCGGCCGGGATGAGCTTACCGATGATGACGTTCTCCTTGAGGCCGATCAGGGAGTCGGACTTGGCGTTGATCGCCGCGTCCGTCAGAACCCTGGTCGTCTCCTGGAAGGACGCCGCCGACAGCCACGACTCGGTGGCGAGCGAGGCCTTGGTGATACCCATCAGCTGCGGACGGCCGGAGGCGGGGTGACCGCCCTCGGTGACCACACGACGGTTCTCGGTCTCGAACTTCGACCGCTCGACGAGCTCGCCCGGCAGGAGCTCCGCGTCGCCGGACTCGATGATCGTCACGCGGCGCAGCATCTGCCGGATGATGATCTCGATGTGCTTGTCGTGGATCGACACGCCCTGCGAGTTGTAGACCTTCTGGACTTCGCCGACCAGGTGGACCTGGACCGCACGCTGGCCGAGGATGCGCAGCACGTCGTGCGGGTTGGTGGCACCCGCGGTGAGCTTCTGGCCCACCTCGACGTGGTCGCCCTCGTGCACGACGACCTTGGCGCGCTTCGAGATCGGGAACGCCGTCTCGTCGCTGCCGTCGTCGGGCGTGATGACGATCTTCTTCGTCTTCTCGGTCTCCTCGATCCGCACGCGGCCGGCGGCCTCGGAGATCGGGGCGACACCCTTCGGGGTACGGGCCTCGAAGAGCTCGACGACACGCGGCAGACCCTGCGTGATGTCGTCACCGGCCACACCACCGGTGTGGAAGGTACGCATCGTCAGCTGGGTACCGGGCTCACCGATGGACTGGGCGGCGATGATGCCGACCGCCTCACCGATGTCGACCAGCTTGCCGGTGGCGAGGGAGCGTCCGTAGCAGAAGGCACAGGTGCCGACCGCGGACTCGCAGGTCAGGACCGAACGGGTCTTGACCTCCTCGACGCCGTTGGCGACCAGGGCGTCGATCAGCACGTCACCGAGGTCGACGTTGGCCGGCGCGATGACCTTGCCGTCGATGACGACGTCCTCGGCCAGCATGCGGGCGTAGATCGAGGTCTCGACGTCGTCGGCCTTGCGCAGCGCGCCGTCCTCGCCGCGAACGGCGATCTTCAGCTTCAGACCGCGCTCGGTGCCGCAGTCCTCCTCGCGGATGATGACGTCCTGCGAGACGTCCACCAGACGACGGGTGAGGTAACCCGAGTCGGCGGTACGCAGGGCGGTGTCCGCCAGACCCTTACGGGCACCGTGCGTGGAGATGAAGTACTCCAGAACGGTGAGGCCCTCACGGAAGGACGCCTTGATCGGACGCGGGATGGTCTCGTTCTTCGCGTTCGACACCAGACCGCGCATACCGGCGATCTGCCGCATCTGCATCATGTTTCCTCGGGCACCCGAGTCAACCATCATGAAGATGGGGTTCGTCTTGGGGAAGTTCGCGTTCATCGCCTCGGCAACCTCGTTGGTCGCCTTGGTCCAGATCGCGATGAGCTCCTGCGTGCGCTCGTCCTTGGTGATCAGACCGCGCTCGTACTGCTTCTGGACCTTCTCGTCCATCGCCTCGTAGCCCGCGACGATGGCCTTCTTGGCCTCGGGCACGACGACGTCGGAGATGGCCACGGTGACGCCCGAACGGGTCGCCCAGTGGAAGCCGGCCGCCTTCAGGTTGTCGAGCGTCGCCGCCACGATGACCTTGGGGTAGCGCTCCGCCAGGTCGTTGACGATCTCGGAGAGCTGCTTCTTGCCCACCGAGTAGTCGACGAACGGGTAGTCCTCGGGCAGCAGCTCGTTGAAGAGCGCGCGACCCAGGGTCGTCCGCAGACGGAAGCTGTCGCCCGGCTGGAACTCCTGCTCACCCTCCTCGGCGACCGGCGGCACCCAGCCGCGCGGCGGGATGGTGCCCACCGGGAAGCGGATGTCGACGGACGACTGGAGCGCGAGCTCACCGTTGTCGAACGCCATGGTCGCCTCGGCCGTGGAGCCGAACGCACGGCCCTCGCCCTTGACGTCACGGAGCTCACCGTCGGTGGTCAGGAAGAACAGACCGAGGACCATGTCCTGGGTCGGCATCGTGACCGGACGGCCGTCGGCCGGCTTGAGGATGTTGTTCGAGGACAGCATCAGGATGCGGGCCTCGGCCTGCGCCTCCGCGGAGAGCGGCAGGTGCACGGCCATCTGGTCACCGTCGAAGTCCGCGTTGAACGCGGTGCAGACGAGCGGGTGGATCTGGATGGCCTTGCCTTCGACCAGCTGGGGCTCGAAGGCCTGGATGCCGAGGCGGTGCAGCGTGGGCGCACGGTTCAGCAGGACCGGGTGCTCGGCGATGACCTCTTCGAGCACGTCGTAGACGACCGTGCGGCCGCGCTCGACCATGCGCTTCGCCGACTTGATGTTCTGCGCGTGGTTCAGGTCCACCAGGCGCTTCATCACGAACGGCTTGAAGAGCTCCAGCGCCATGGCCTTGGGCAGACCGCACTGGTGCAGCTTCAGCTGCGGGCCGACGACGATCACGGAACGCGCGGAGTAGTCCACGCGCTTGCCGAGGAGGTTCTGGCGGAATCGACCCTGCTTGCCCTTCAGCATGTCGCTGAGGGACTTCAGGGGGCGGTTGCCGGGACCGGTCACCGGACGACCACGACGACCGTTGTCGAAGAGGGCGTCGACGGCCTCCTGGAGCATGCGCTTCTCGTTGTTCACGATGATCTCGGGGGCACCGAGGTCGAGAAGGCGCTTCAGGCGGTTGTTGCGGTTGATCACACGGCGGTACAGGTCGTTCAGGTCGGAGGTCGCGAAGCGGCCGCCGTCCAGCTGCACCATCGGACGGAGGTCCGGCGGGATGACCGGCACGCAGTCCAGAACCATGCCCTTGGGCTTGTTGCTGGTCTGCAGGAACGCGGAGACGACCTTGAGGCGCTTGAGCGCACGGGTCTTCTTCTGGCCCTTGCCGGTACGGATGATCTCGCGGAGGCGCTCGGCCTCCTCCTCCAGGTCGAAGGACTCCAGACGCTTCTGCAGCGCGGCGGCGCCCATGCAGCCGTCGAAGTACGTGCCGAAGCGGTCACGCAGCTCGCGGTACAGGAGCTCGTCGCCCTCCAGGTCCTGGACCTTGAGGTTCTTGAAGCGGGCCCACACCTCGTCGAGGCGGTCGATCTCGCGCTGCGCGCGGTCACGGAGCTGCTTCATCTCGCGCTCGGCGCCCTCGCGCACCTTGCGGCGCACGTCGGCCTTCGCGCCCTCGGCCTCCAGCTCGCCGAGGTCGGTCTCCAGCTTCTTGGCCCGGCCTTCGAGGTCCGCGTCACGGCGGTTCTCGATCTGCTGGCGCTCGACGGAGACGTGGGCCTCCAGCGACGGGAGGTCGCGGGTGCGGCGCTCGTCGTCCACGAACGTGATCATGTACGCGGCGAAGTAGATGACCTTTTCAAGGTCCTTCGGCGCGAGGTCCAGCAGGTATCCGAGGCGCGACGGGACGCCCTTGAAGTACCAGATGTGGGTGACGGGAGCGGCGAGCTCGATGTGGCCCATCCGCTCGCGGCGCACCTTGGCGCGCGTGACTTCGACGCCACAGCGCTCACAGATGATGCCCTTGAAGCGGACACGCTTGTACTTGCCGCAGTAGCACTCCCAGTCCCGGGTAGGACCGAAGATCTTCTCGCAGAAGAGTCCGTCCTTCTCGGGCTTGAGGGTGCGGTAGTTGATGGTCTCCGGCTTCTTGACCTCGCCGTGGGACCAGGTTCGGATGTCGTCCGCGGTGGCAAGGCCGATCCGCAGCTCGTCGAAGAAGTTGACGTCGAGCACTGTGCGTCAATCCCTCTTTCGGGGTCGAGTCTCAATCATGGTCTGAACGGTCCCGGGGATGACGGGGGGCTCACTCAGGAGCCCCCCATCAGGCCCGTCAGACCTCTTCGACGCTGCTCGGCTCGCGCCGGGACAGGTCGATACCGAGCTCCTCCGCCGCGCGGAAGACGTCCTCGTCGGTGTCGCGCATCTCGATGGACATGCCGTCCGAGGACAGCACCTCCACGTTGAGGCAGAGCGACTGCATTTCCTTGATGAGCACCTTGAAGGACTCGGGAATGCCCGGCTCGGGGATGTTCTCGCCCTTGACGATGGCCTCGTAGACCTTCACGCGGCCGGTCACGTCGTCGGACTTGATGGTCAGCAGTTCCTGGAGGGCGTAAGCGGCGCCATAAGCCTCCAGCGCCCACACCTCCATCTCACCGAAGCGCTGGCCACCGAACTGCGCCTTACCACCCAGCGGCTGCTGCGTGATCATCGAGTACGGACCGGTCGACCGAGCGTGGAGCTTGTCGTCGACCAGGTGGTGGAGCTTGAGGATGTACATGTACCCGATGGAGATCGGGTCCGGGAACGGCTCACCGGAGCGGCCGTCGAACAGACGCGCCTTGCCGGACGGAAGCACCAGGCGGTCGCCGTCGCGGTTCGGGATGGTGTGCTCGAAGAGGCCGGCGAGCTCGTCCTCACGGGCGCCGTCGAACACCGGGGTGGCGACGTTGGTACCGGGCGCGACCTTGTCGGCACCGATGACCTTCAGACGCTCGGCCCAGTCCTCGGCCAGGCCGGAGACGTCCCAGCCGCGGCTGGCGAGCCAGCCGAGGTGGATCTCCAGGACCTGTCCCGGGTTCATTCGGGACGGGACACCCAGCGGGTTGAGGATGATGTCGACCGGCGTGCCGTCTTCCAGGAAGGGCATGTCCTCGATCGGAAGGATCTTGGAGATGACGCCCTTGTTGCCGTGGCGGCCGGCGAGCTTGTCGCCGTCGGTGATCTTGCGCTTCTGGGCGACGTAGACGCGGACCAGCTGGTTCACGCCCGGGGGAAGCTCGTCGCCCTCCTCGCGGTCGAAGACGCGGACACCGATGACCTTGCCGATCTCACCGTGAGGGACCTTGAGCGAGGTGTCACGCACCTCGCGGGCCTTCTCACCGAAGATCGCGCGGAGCAGGCGCTCCTCCGGGGTCAGCTCGGTCTCGCCCTTGGGCGTGACCTTGCCGACCAGGATGTCGCCCGCGACGACGTCCGCACCGATGCGGATGATGCCGCGCTCGTCGAGGTCCGCGAGGACCTCCTCGGAGACGTTCGGGATGTCCCGGGTGATCTCCTCGGGGCCGAGCTTGGTGTCACGGGCGTCGACCTCGTGCTCCTCGATGTGGATCGAGGAGAGGACGTCGTCCTGCACGAGGCGCTGCGACAGGATGATCGCGTCCTCGTAGTTGTGACCCTCCCACGGCATGAACGCGACGAGCAGGTTCTTGCCGAGGGCCATCTCGCCCTCTTCGGTCGCCGGTCCGTCGGCGAGGACCTGGGACTCGATGATCCGGTCGCCCTCGTTGACGATGACCTTCTGGTTGACCGAGGTGCCCTGGTTCGAGCGGGAGAACTTCGCGACGCGGTACGTGGTGTACGTGCCGTCGTCGTTGGCGACGGTGATGTAGTCGGCCGAGACCTCCTGGACGACACCGTCCTTCTCCGCGCGGATCGAGTCACCGGCGTCGACCGCACAGCGGTACTCCATGCCGGTGCCGACGAGCGGCGCCTCCGCCTTGATGAGCGGAACGGCCTGGCGCATCATGTTCGCGCCCATGAGGGCGCGGTTGGCGTCGTCGTGCTCCAGGAAGGGGATCATCGCGGTCGCGACGGACACCATCTGGCGCGGGGAGACGTCCATGTAGTCGACGTCGTCGCCGGCGATGTAGTCGATCTCGCCGCCACGGCGGCGGACCAGCACGCGGGCCTCGGTGAAGCGCATGTCGTCGGACAGGCCGGCGTTGGCCTGGGCGATGACGAAGCGGTCTTCCTCGTCGGCGGTCAGGTAGTCGACCTCGTCGGTGACGACACCGTCGATGACCTTGCGGTACGGGGTCTCGACGAAACCGAACGCGTTGACGCGACCGTAGGACGCGAGCGAGCCGATCAGACCGATGTTCGGGCCTTCGGGGGTCTCGATCGGGCACATGCGGCCGTAGTGCGACGGGTGGACGTCACGGACCTCGAAGCCGGCCCGCTCACGGGACAGACCGCCGGGGCCCAGCGCCGACAGGCGGCGCTTGTGGGTCAGGCCCGAGAGCGGGTTGTTCTGGTCCATGAACTGGGACAGCTGGCTGGTGCCGAAGAACTCCTTGATGGAGGCGACGACCGGCCGGATGTTGATCAGGGTCTGCGGCGTGATCGCCTCGACGTCCTGGGTCGTCATGCGCTCGCGGACGACGCGCTCCATACGAGCCAGACCCGTGCGGACCTGGTTCTGGATGAGCTCGCCGACGTTGCGCAGACGACGGTTGCCGAAGTGGTCGATGTCATCGGTCTCGACCACGATCGAACGGCCGGACTCGCCGGTCGTCTCGGTCTCGCCGGCGTGCAGCTTGACCAGGTACTTGATCGTCGCGATGACGTCGTCCGTGGTGAGCACACCGGCGTCGAGCGGCTCGTCGGCGCCGAGCTTCTTGTTCACCTTGTAGCGGCCGACCTTCGCGAGGTCGTAGCGCTTGGGGTTGAAGTAGAGGTTCTCGAGCAGCGTCTGAGCGGCCTCGCGGGTCGGCGGCTCGCCCGGGCGCAGCTTGCGGTAGATGTCGAGCAGCGCGTCGTCCTGACCCTGGGTGTGGTCCTTCTCCAGGGTGGCGCGCATGGACTCGTACTCGCCGAACTCCTCAAGGATCTGCTCGGTGGTCCAGCCGAGAGCCTTCAGGAGGACGGTGACGGACTGCTTGCGCTTGCGGTCGATGCGGACACCGACCATGTCGCGCTTGTCGATCTCCATCTCCAGCCAGGCACCCCGGGACGGGATGATCTTGGCGGAGAAGATGTCCTTGTCGGACGTCTTGTCGATGGAGGAGTCGAAGTAGACACCGGGGGAACGGACGAGCTGCGACACCACGACACGCTCGGTGCCGTTGATGACGAAGGTGCCCTTGTTGGTCATGAGCGGGAAATCGCCCATGAAGACCGTCTGAGACTTGATCTCTCCGGTCTCGTTGTTCGTGAACTCGGCAGTGACGAACAGCGGAGCCGCGTACGTGAAGTCGCGCTCCTTGCACTCGTCGACGGAGTTCTTCGCCGGCTCGAAACGGTGGTCGCGGAAGGTCAGCGACATCGACCCGGAGAAGTCCTCGATCGGCGAGATCTCCTCGAAGATCTCTTCCAGACCGGACTTGGTGGGGACGTCCTGTCCACTCTCAAGAGCCGACTCGACGCGGGACTTCCAGGCAGCGTTGCCGAGCAGCCAGTCAAAGCTCTCGGTCTGCAGCGCCAGGAGGTTCGGAACCTCGAGGGGCTCCTTGATCTTTGCAAAGGAGATGCGCAGCGGGGCGGTGCTGGCACCGTTGTTCGTATTGGTCGAGGCGTTGCGCGAGGCGGCCAAGAGGGGGTCCTTCCGAGGGCTCGGACTCACTACGCGCGTACCGGTCCCAGCCGACACAGAAGACGTACGCTCCCGGACTGGCCGAAAGGGCCAGGTCAGGGCGGTCGATCAAGTGTGCTCAAGCGTGGGCATGCCCCTGGCGACGGGCAGGGGGCAGCTAACAGGCAGCGCAAAGGGTCAGTGTAGCCACTAGGCTCACTGATGTCCAGACCAGGTTTCCGGAAACCGGCAACAGGCCTTCCCCACGTCGTTCAAACCAACACCGTGTTCGTCCAACACTGCGTCCCGCACTTGCGTCCTGCGCCACGTCCCGCGCTGCGCCCGGCCCTGCGGCCCTCGCACACGGAGCGCGTATGAGTACTGCCCTCTTCGTAGCCGATCCATGCCTCGGATCTCGGATCGAGGCGGTCGACCTGGCGACGGGTCTGAGAATTGCGCGCCGCGTCCCGTTCGTCAAGGCCCCCTGCTCCGTGCGGATCATCTCCGGACCCTGCCACGGGGCAACGATGATCACCCTACTCCCCAACGAGACCAGGGCAAATCAGGCACAGCGGGTACGCCAAAGGGCGACCACCCTTACGGGTGATCGCCCTTGACCGGGGCCTCGGAGAGGCCCCGGAGGTGTTACTTGACCTCGACAGCCGCGCCGGCAGCCTTGAGGGACTCGGCAGCCTTGTCAGCGGCCTCCTTGGCGACCTTCTCGAGGACCGGCTTCGGGGCGCCGTCCACGAGGTCCTTGGCCTCCTTGAGACCCAGGGAGGTCAGCTCGCGCACGACCTTGATGACCTGGATCTTCTTGTCGCCGGCACCGGTGAGGATGACGTCGAACTCGTCCTGCTCCTCGGCGGCCTCGGCCGGGGCACCCGGGGCGCCCGGGGCGGCAACGGCGACGGCCGCGGCGGCGGTGACGTCGAACTTCTCCTCGAAGGCCTTCACGAACTCGGAGAGCTCGATGAGGGTCATCTCCTCGAACTGGGCGAGGAGGTCGTCCTGAGAGAGCTTCGCCATGATGGGCGATCCTTCCACTATTTCGGCAGGTGCCGGATGTATAGAGAGGCGGGCGTAACGGCCCGCTACGACCCGCGCGCTAGGCGGCGCGGATCAGTGCGCGAGCCGAATTACTCGGCACCGCCCTGCTCGGCGAGCTTGACGCGAAGCGCTTCCGCGGTGCGGACGAACTTCGACGGCAGCGCCTGGAAGAGCGAGGCAGCCTGAGACTGCTTGCCCTTGAACGCGCCGGCCAGCTTGCTGAGCAGAACCTCGCGGGACTCGAGGTCCGCAAGCTTCTTGATCTCATCGGCGGTGAGCGCCTTACCATCAAGGACACCCGCCTTGATGATGAGGTTCGGGTTGTCCTTGGCGAAGTCACGCAGGCTCTTCGCCGACTCCACCGGGTCACCGGTGATGAAGGCGACCGCGGTCGGACCAGCGAAGTGCTCGTCCAGCGCGGTGATCCCGGCCTGGTTGGCCGCAATCTTGGTCAGCGTGTTCTTCACCACGGCGTACTGGGCGTTCTCACCGAGCGAACGACGCAGCGTCTTGAGCTGCGCCACGGTGAGACCCCGGTACTCGGTCAGCACGGCGGCGTTCGAGCTCTGGAACTGGTCCGTGAGCTCGGCTACCGCGGCAGCCTTGTCGGGCCTTGCCATAGAGCGTCGGCCTCCTTCCGGGTGATGAGGACCGCTCAGAAGGGGCTGAACAAACGAAACGCCCCGGCGCAAGCGCACGGGGCGTAAGCTCGACCGAATTGCTCCGGGAGCGTATCCACGAACACCTGCGCAGGACGTCCGCATTCAGCGGATCCTTCGGCCACCGAAACCCTTGCGGGCACGGCAACGACCAGCGGTCTTTGGCTTCTGGAGAAGACTACGTGAAGGGGTCGAGCCAAGGCAAATCGCCTCCCGAGGGGCCCTCTCCGGCACGGTTCGGGACCGGAGGCCGGCCTCCCGGCCTCCTCCCGAGCTCCTCCCGACCCTCCGACTCCTCCGGCCCCTCCGACCACAGGTGGCGGCCCCCACCCGCTCCGGCAGCCCCGTCCTGCGGCGCGAGCGGCCCCGGGACACGGGAACGGGCCCCCCGCCACCCGGTGAAGGGGGCGAGGGGCCCGTTCGGCCGTTCAGGAGAGCCCGAGGGGCTCAGCCCGTTCAGACAGCAGCCGGGTCTTCCTCGACGAGGAGGTTCCGGGTGCGGTTGGAGTCCAGCTGGATGCCGGGACCCATCGTGGTGCTGAGGGCGGCCTTCTTGATGTAGCGGCCCTTCGCGGCGGACGGCTTCAGACGGAGGATCTCGTCCAGGGCCGCGCCGTAGTTCTCGACCAGCTGCTCATCGGAGAAGGAGACCTTGCCGATGATGAAGTGCAGGTTCGAGTGCTTGTCGACGCGGAACTCGATCTTGCCACCCTTGATCTCGGTGACAGCCTTCGCGACGTCCATCGTGACGGTGCCGGTCTTCGGGTTCGGCATGAGGCCACGGGGACCGAGCACGCGGCCGAGGCGGCCGACCTTGCCCATGAGGTCCGGGGTGGCCACCACGGCGTCGAACTCGTTGAGGCGGTTGCCCTTCGCGATCTCGTTGATCAGCTCGTCGTCGCCGACAATGTCGGCGCCGGCGGCTTCCGCGGCCGCAGCACGGTCACCGGTCGCGAAGACCAGGACCCGGGCGGTCTTGCCGGTGCCGTGCGGGAGGTTCACGGTGCCACGGACCATCTGGTCGGCCTTGCGCGGGTCGACACCCAGGCGGAAGGCGACCTCGACGGTGCTGTCGAACTTGGTCGCGGAGGTCTCCTTGGCGAGACGGACGGCCTCGAGCGGGGCGTACTGCTTCTCCCGGTCGACCTTGGCGTCCGCAGCGCGGAGAGTCTTGCTGCGCTTCACTTCTGCTCCTGTGTTGTGACTTCAGGCGTGGAGTCGTGGTGCGGACCAGCGCTTGGTCCTACCACTGGTGGTGCTGGGGGGTGGCTGGATCAGCCTTCGACCGTGATGCCCATCGAGCGCGCGGTGCCGGAGATGATCTTCACGGCGGCGTCGATGTCGTTGGCGTTCAGGTCGGGCATCTTGAGCTCGGCGATCTCCTTGACCTGGGCGGCCGTGAGCTTGGCGACCTTGGTCTTGTGCGGCTCGCCGGAGCCCTTCTCCACGCCTGCGTGCTTCAGGATGAGGCGCGCGGCCGGCGGGGTCTTGGTGATGAAGGTGAAGGAGCGGTCGTCGTAGACCGTGATCTCCACCGGCACGACCATGCCACGCTGCGACTCGGTCGCGGCGTTGTAGGCCTTGCAGAACTCCATGATGTTGACGCCGTGCTGACCGAGCGCGGGGCCGACCGGCGGAGCCGGGTTGGCCGCACCGGCCTTGATCTGGAGCTTGATGAGCCCCGTGATCTTCTTCTTCTTGGGAGGCATTGCTCTCTCCGGGTCCTAGTGAGAGTTTTTCGCCGCCAACCGGTCATCCGGATGGAGGCATACCGCACCACGATAACGGGTATCAGTGCGGGGCATAAAACCGAGCAGGTCAGACCGCCCTTGAGGGGCGATCTGACCTGTCCGGAAGCTGTGGCTCAGAAGCCGTCACTCACGCGAAGCGGATCAGCGCGGGTCAGTTCTTCTGGATCTGGTCGAAGCTGAGCTCGACCGGGGTCTCGCGGCCGAAGATCTCGACGAGGCCCTTGACCTTCTTCGAGTCGGGGTTGATCTCGTTGATGGTCGCCTGCAGCGTCGCGAACGGGCCGTCGGTGACGGTGACCGAGTCGCCGACCTCGAAGTCCAGGACCTCGATCGTGCGCTTGACGGCGGGCGCGGGCAGACCGGCCTCTTCCGCGGCGGCCTTGGCGGCCTTCTCCTGGGCCTCCGGGGCGAGCATCTTGACGATCTCGTCCAGCGTCAGCGGGTACGGGTCGTACGCGTTGCCGACGAAGCCGGTGACACCAGGCGTGTTGCGGACGACGCCCCAGGACTCGTTCGTCAGATCCATGCGGACGAGAACGTAGCCGGGCAGCTTGTTCTGCCGGACGTTCTTGCGCTCGCCGTTCTTGATCTGGACGATCTCTTCCTCGGGCACCTCGGCCTGGTAGATGAACTCCTCGACGTTCAGCGAGACGGCGCGCTGCTCCAGGTTCGCCTTCACGCGCTTCTCGTAGCCCGCGTAGGTGTGGATCACGTACCACTCGCCGGGAAGGAGGCGCAGCTCCTCGCGCAGGGCCTGGACGGGGTCCACGGGCTCCGCGGGCTCGGCGTCGGCGGCCTCTTCGGCCTCGGCCTCGGCGGACTCCTCGTCGGCGGACTCATCGAGTTCCGCGTCGACCTCGACCTGGTCGCCAGCCTCGGCGTCGGCCTCGATCTCGGCATCGGCCTCGGCGGACTCGACGTGCAGCGCGGCCTCTTCGGCGGCGACACCCGCCTCGGCGTCGGCGAGCTCGGCTTCGTCCGGGTCCACAGCGTCTGCCGCCTCGACGATGTCGAGCTCGTCCTCGACGGACTCGACGGAGTCGTGGCTCGCGTTCAGGTTCGGGTCAGACACGGTGGCTGCTTCTTCCTGGATACAAAAGGTGGTGGAACATGCGAAAACGGGCGGCACCCATCAAGGCGCCGCCCTCCGCGGGGATCAGCCGAAGACGAACTTGATGGCTTCCTGGAACCCATAGTCAATCACGGTCACCAGACCGATCATGATGACGACGAAGACAATCACCACGGTGGTGTACGTCGTGAGCTGATTGCGCGTGGGCCAGACAACCTTGCGGAGTTCCGCGACGATCTGGCGGTAGAACAGCGCGAGCCGGCCCAGAAGGCCCTTCTTGCCACGCTTACCGCCCTTGCGGGGCTTCTTCTCGCGCGTCTCGTCCTCGGCGTCAGGCATGTCGATGGAGCCCAGGGCGTCCGTCACGTCTCTCACCTGAATCCGGGTCGTGGCCGTACCGCGCCCGGTTGCGCCGCACGGCGTTGCATAGAAGTACGTACCTGCGCACACACGTCCGAGAAGGAGTGTGGAGCAGGGCCGGAGGGACTCGAACCCCCAACCGCTGGTTTTGGAGACCAGTGCTCTACCAATTGAGCTACGACCCTTTGCGTCCCTCAACCTACCGCATCCGGGCGAGTGCACGGAGTGCGCGCGCTCTGGAGCGACTGGTGAGGTCCAACGACAGGTGAGTGTACGTGGTCCGGGCCCTGACGTCGAACAGAACCCGATCCGGGGTCTCTGTCGTCCGGTCTCCGGAACGGAGTGCGGGCCCTGTTTGCGGTCTGGGACGATTGCCCCTATGACCTCTGCAACGCCTTCCTCCGAGCGCCGGGTGTCCGCCCGTATCGGCGCCATTTCCGAGTCCGCCACCCTCGCCGTCGACGCCAAGGCCAAGGCCCTCAAGGCCGCCGGACGCCCGGTGATCGGCTTCGGCGCGGGCGAACCCGACTTCCCGACCCCGGACTACATCGTCGAGGCCGCGGTCGAGGCCTGCCGCAACCCCAAGTACCACCGCTACACGCCGGCCGGCGGCCTGCCCGAGCTGAAGGCCGCGATCGCCGCGAAGACGCTGCGCGACTCCGGCTACGAGGTCGACGCCTCCCAGGTCCTCGTCACCAACGGCGGCAAGCAGGCGATCTACGAGGCCTTCGCGGCCATCCTGGACCCGGGTGACGAGGTCATCGTCCCGGCTCCGTACTGGACCACCTACCCGGAGTCCATCCGTCTCGCCGGCGGTGTCCCGGTCGAGGTCGTCGCCGACGAGACGACCGGTTACCGGGTCTCGGTCGAGCAGCTGGAGGCCGCGCGCACCGAGCGCACCAAGGTCGTCCTCTTCGTCTCCCCCTCCAACCCCACGGGCGCCGTCTACAGCGAGGCCGACGCCGAGGCGATCGGCCGCTGGGCCGCCGAGAAGGGCCTGTGGGTCCTGACCGACGAGATCTACGAGCACCTCGTGTACGGCGACGCGAAGTTCGTCTCCCTGCCCACGATCGTCCCCGAGCTGGCCGACCGCTGCATCGTCGTGAACGGTGTCGCCAAGACGTACGCGATGACCGGCTGGCGGGTGGGCTGGATCATCGGCCCGCGCGACGTCGTGAAGGCCGCGACCAACCTGCAGTCGCACGCCACCTCCAACGTCTCCAACGTGGCCCAGGTCGCGGCGCTCGCCGCCGTCTCCGGCAACCTGGACGCGGTCCACGAGATGCGCACCGCCTTCGACCGCCGTCGCCGGACGATCGTGCGGATGCTGAACGAGATCGAGGGCGTGGTCTGCCCGACCCCCGAGGGCGCGTTCTACGTCTACCCCTCGGTCAAGCAGCTCCTCGGCAAGGAGATCCGTGGCAAGCGCCCGCAGACCTCCGTGGAGCTCGCGGCGCTGATCCTCGACGAGGTCGAGGTCGCGGTCGTCCCGGGCGAGGCCTTCGGCACCCCGGGCTACCTCCGTCTCTCGTATGCCCTGGGCGACGAGGACCTGGTGGAGGGCGTCTCCCGCATCCAGAAGCTCCTGGCGGAGGCCAAGGCCTAGCCCCCGGCCCCACCCGACCCGAGCGGCGGCTCCCCCACAGGGGCGCCGCCGCTCCCCGTTCCCGGTCCGCACTCCCACCCCGCCGCCGTTCGAAGCGCGGAGCCTCACTACAGCCCCGCCGGCGTTTGAGGCGCGGGGCGCGGGGCGGAGCCCCGATCGTTCAGCCCCGCCGGCGTTTGAGGCGCGGGGCGCGGGGCGGAGCCCCGATCTCCCGTTCGAGCAAGCCCCCGATAGGTAAAACGCCCTCCCGCTCAGCGCGTGCGTACGGCAGGATCACCGGATGGAGCACGCACGCGATCTCACGCTTCTGCCGAAGGCCCACCTCCACCTGCACTTCACCGGTTCGATGCGACCATCGACCCTCCTGGAGCTCGCCGACAAGTACGGCGTCCGCCTGCCCGACGCCCTGACCGCCGACGAGCCGCCCAAACTCCGCGCCACCGACGAACGCGGCTGGTTCCGCTTCCAGCGCCTCTACGACGCCGCCCGGTCCTGCCTGCGCGAGCCCGACGACATCCGCCGCCTGGTGCGCGAGGCCGCCGAGGAGGACGTCCGCGACGGCAGCGGCTGGCTGGAGATCCAGGTCGATCCCACGTCCTACGCCCCGCTCCTCGGCGGGATGATCCCCGCCGTTGAGATCATCCTGGACGCCGTCGACGCGGCGTCCCGCGAGACCGGTCTCGGGATGCGGGTCCTCATCGCCGCCAACCGCATGAAGCACCCCCTCGACGCCCGCACCCTGGCCCGCCTGGCCGTCCGCTACGCCGACCGCGGCGTCGTCGGCTTCGGGCTCTCCAACGACGAACGCCGCGGCATGGCCCGCGATTTCGACCGGGCCTTCGCCATCGCCCGCGAGGGCGGCCTCCTGGCGGCCCCGCACGGCGGCGAGCTCGCCGGCCCGGCCTCGATCCGCGACTGCCTCGACGACCTGCACGCGGCCCGCATCGGGCACGGCGTACGGGCCGCCGAGGACCCCAGGCTGCTCAAGCGGCTCGCCGACCGCCAGATCACCTGCGAGGTCTGCCCGGCCTCCAACGTGGCCCTCGGGGTGTACCAGCGGCCCGAGGACGTCCCGCTGCGCACGCTCTTCGACGCCGGGGTGCCCATGGCGCTGGGCGCGGACGACCCCTTGCTGTTCGGGTCCCGGCTGGCGGCCCAGTACGAGATCGCGCGCCGCCACCACGGCTTCACGGACCCGGAGCTGGCCGAGCTGGCCCGCCAATCGGTCCGCGGTTCGGCCGCGCCCGAGGACGTGCAGGCCAAGCTGCTGGACGGGATCGACCACTGGCTCACCGGGTGAGCCGCAGGTCCCCCTCGTAGCAGTCGGCGCGCACCCGGCCGCCGTCCGGGAAGCCGATCTCCAGGTGGGTGCGGCCCTGCTCGGGCAGCGCGTACTCGGTGACGGAGGCGACCGTCTCGCCGAGGTGCCGCAGGAAGGGGTGGTCGCCGAGGTCCTCGCCGACCTCGATGCGCCCCCACTCCCCCATGTCGTACGGGTCGTGCGGCGCGGCGGACTCCACGATGAGGCACTGGTCGGACCCGGTGGTGATCCGGATGCAGTCGCCGACGCTGTCGATCAGCCAGACGTCGAGGGGAGCCTCGGACCGCTCGCCGTCGCTGATGTGCCAGGACGCGACGACTCTGCTGAGCGTGCGACCCACGAGACGGGTGGGGTCCGTACCGGCTCCGTGCAGGGGACAGAGCATGGGCGGCCGGGACTCCTCAGATGCTGACGCCGACCGTCACCGGCTCGTTGACCAGGGTGACGCCGAAGGCCGCGTGGACGCCCGCGACGACCTCGCGGGCCAGGGCGAGCAGGTCCTCGGTGGTGGCTCCGCCCCGGTTGGTGAGGGCGAGCGTGTGCTTGGTGGAGATGCGGGCCGGGCCGGTGCCGTAGCCCTTGGTGAAACCGGCCTTGTCGATCAGCCAGGCGGCACTGGTCTTCGTACGGCCGTCGCCGGCGGGGTACGCGGGCGGGGCGGTGTCGGGGCCGAGGCGGTCCTGGACGCGGGCGAGGAAGGCGGCGTAGGCCTCGTCGGTCAGGATCGGGTTGTGGAAGAAGGAGCCCGCCGACCAGGTGTCGTGGTCGGCCGGGTCCAGGACCATGCCCTTGCCCGCGCGCAGGCGCAGCACGGTCTCGCGGGCGGCGGCGGCGGGGACCCGGTCGCCGGCCTCGACGCCGAGGGCGCGGGCCGTCTCGGGGTACTTGATCGGCGCGGACAGGCCGCCGGCGTCCTCCAGGGCGAAGCGCACGCGCAGGACCACGTACCGCTCGGGCTGGTGCTTGAAGAGGCTGTCGCGGTACGAGAACGCGCATTCGGCGGCGGTCAGCGTGACCGTCTCGCGGCGCATGCGGTCGTAGGCGACGACCTCGGTGACGGTGTCCCGGACCTCCTGCCCGTACGCCCCCACGTTCTGGATGGGGGTCGCACCGGCGGAGCCGGGGATTCCGGCGAGGCACTCGATCCCGGCGAGGCCCGCCTCGACGGTGCGGGCGACGGCGTCGCTCCAGTTCTCGCCGGCCGCGAGCTCCAGGGAGGTCCCGTCGAGGACGAAGCCGGTGGTCGCGATGCGCAGGGCGGTGCCCTCGAAGCCCCGGTCGCCGATGACCAGGTTGCTGCCCCCGCCGATGATCAGGAGCGGGGTGCCGGCGGCGTCCGCGGCGCGCACGGTGGCGACCACTTCGGCGTCGGTGGTCGCGGTGACCAGCCGGGCCGCGGGGCCACCGAGGCGGAAGGTGGTCAGCGGGGCGAGGGGGGCGTCGTGGAGTTCCTGCACGTGGACAAGAGTACGGTCCGTACCCCTCGCATCCCTGCGGGGCCACGGACCGCGACTCAGCCGGTCGGGCGCTGCTGTTCGGCGAGGCGGCGCTCGGCCTCCTCCCACGTGATGGGCAGCTCGGCCGCCGGAACCGTCCAGAAGGTGAAGACCGACTCCTTCATGTGCGCGGCCGCGGCGCGGGAACCGGAGCGGTGGGGCTCGCTGCCGGCGAAGCGGTAGAGGGCGTCCCGGTCGCCCCGCCGCGGCTCGGCGCAGCGCCGGGGCGGGGGTCCGTGGGGCGGGCGAGCCCGGGGCTCCGACAGGAGCCGGGGTCAGGACAGGGCGACTACCGCGCGGGACATGCCGAGGACCTTCTGGCCCGCGCTCATCGCCGTCAGGTCGACCCGGACGCGGTTGTCGTCCAGCTTGACCGCCACCTTCGCCGTGACCTCGATCAGGCCGCCCCGCTCGTCGTTCGGGACCACCACGGGCTTGGTGAAGCGCACCCCGTACTCGACCACCGCGCCCGGGTCACCGACCCAGTCGGTGACGACGCGGATCGCCTCGGCCATCGTGAACATGCCGTGCGCGATCACGTCCGGCAGCCCGACCTCCTTGGCGAACTTCTCGTTCCAGTGGATCGGGTTGAAGTCGCCCGAGGCGCCCGCGTACCGCACGAGGGTGGCGCGCGTCACGGGGAAGGCGGCCGCCGGCAGCTCGGTGCCGACCTCGACGTCGGCGTACTTGATCTGCGCTGCCATGTCAGGCCTCCTCGGGGGCGCGGGAGACGAGCTTCGTCCACGCCGTCACCACGTGCTCGCCGGTCTCGTCGTGGACCTCGCCGCGGATGTCGATGATGTCGTTGCCCGCGAGCGACTTCACGGCCTCGATGGTGGAGGTCACCGAGAGCCGGTCGCCGGCGCGCACCGGGCGGGAATACGCGAACTTCTGGTCGCCGTGCACGACCCGGCTGTAGTCCAGCCCCAGCTGCGGGTCCTCGACGACCGCGCCCGCCGCCGCGAACGTGATGGCGAACACGAAGGTCGGCGGGGCGATCACATCGGAGTGGCCGAAAGACTTGGCGGCTTCGGGGTCGGTGTAGACGGGATTGGCGTCACCCACCGCAACCGCGAATTCGCGGATCTTCTCCCGGCCGACCTCGTACGGATCGGTGGGCGGGTAGCTCCGCCCCACGAAGGACTGGTCGAGAGCCATGACTCACTACCTCCTGATGAAGGGACATGAAACACACGAGAACGGGCGCCGGTGGCGGGCGCGAAAACGACACAAGGCCGCCCCCCGATGAAGGGGACGACCTCATGACGGTGCCTGTTAAACGAGACTTCGCTGGGGTCAGCGGGTCTCGCGGTGCGCGGTGTGCGAGTTGCAACGCGGGCAGTGCTTCTTCATCTCAAGACGGTCCGGGTCGTTACGCCGGTTCTTCTTGGTGATGTAGTTCCGCTCCTTGCACTCCACGCAGGCCAGCGTGATCTTCGGGCGGACGTCGGTGGCAGCCACGTGAGTGCTCCTTGACGGAATATGGGACGGATGAACGCATAAAAGAGTAGCCGATCGGGAGACCGACCCCGCAATCGGCTACTGTGTGTAGCGGCGACCGGACTTGAACCGGTGACACAGCGATTATGAGCCGCTTGCTCTACCGACTGAGCTACGCCGCTTTGATGTGATCAGCTCCCCACCCGAGGATGGGGGGCCTCTCTCACCAGAGCCCCAATGCGGAATCGAACCGCAGACCTTCTCCTTACCATGGAGACGCTCTACCGACTGAGCTATTGGGGCGAGCGATGAAGACATTACACGGTTGCCCGCCCATCGCCCAAATCCTTTGCGGTTGCTGGGCTCCGAGGGGGTCCGGATCTCCTTTCCGATCATCCCTCCGACGGCCGCGGGCCCCGTTTCGAGCCGGAATGTGCGCGGGCTCACACGCCGCGGCCACGGAGCGGGTCGCCGCCGGGCGCATCCGGGGGCGCCCGGGCGCGTGAGCACCACACCGGTACGACTATTGCGCTCTTCCGTGAAGCGGAGTGCGCCGCGCCCTAGGCTCTGAGCACGCTGCGTGATCTTGGGCCGCGCGCTGCGGCCGCGGCCCAGGAACCGCCCGAGCCACCGCAGGAGCGCGATGTCCGACAGCCAGCCGCAGCAGCCGTTCCACTCCCCGCGCAACGGCCGCGGTGAGGGCGGCGCCCACGGACCCGCACACGGCCGCGGTCACGACCGCGACCAGGGCACGACCCTGCTGCTCGCCGGCGCACGCCTCACCGACGGCCGCACCGTCGACGTCCGCCTGAGCGGCGGCCGCATCCAGGCCGTCGGCACCGCGGGCAGCCTCCCCGCTCCCGCCCTGTCCCGCGTGGACCTCGGCGGCTACCTGCTACTGCCCGCCCCCGCGGAGCCCCACGCCCACGGCGACACCGCGCTGACGGCGGACGGCGAGGGGCCCGTCTCGTACACCCCCGACGAGGTCCAGCGCCGGGCCACCGAATCGGCCCTGCTCCAGCTCGGCCACGGCGCCACCGCCGTGCGGTCGCACGTCCGGATCGCCGATGTGCACGGATTGGGCCCCCTGGAGGCCGTCCTGCAGGCCCGCCGTTCCCTGCGCGGGCTCACCGACCTCACCACCGTGGCCGTACCCCGCCTGCTGACCGGGGTCGCCGGCGCGGACGGACGCGCCATGCTGCGCGACGCGGTCAAGATGGGCGCCTCGGTGATCGGCGGCTGCCCCGACCTGGACCCCGACCCGACGGGCTTCCTCGAAGCCGTCCTGGAACTCGCCGCCGAGCACGGCTGTCCCGTCGATTTGCATACGGACGGTGACGACCCCGCCCGCCTCTGCCGCCTCGCGGCGATGGCCGGCGGGCTGCGCCCCGGGGTCACCGTCGGACCCTGCGGCGGGCTGTCCCGGCTCCCGCTGGACGTGGCGACCCGCGCCGCCGACCAGCTGGCCGCGGCCGGCGTGCGGGTGACCTGCCTGCCCCAGGGGGACTGCGCCGCCCTGGAGCGGCGCGGCCTGCGCACGGCGCCCGTACGGCTGCTACGGGCCTCCGGGGTGCGTGTGGCGGCCGGCAGCGGGGCCCTGCGGGACGCGGGGAACCCGGTGGGGCGCGGTGACCCGCTGGAGGCCGCGTACCTGCTGGCCTCGCAGGGCGGGCTCCGGCCGGGCGAGGCCTACGCCTGCGTCAGCGCAGCCGCCCGCGAGGCCATGGGCCTTCCGCAGGTGCGGGTGGAGGCCGGCTTCCCGGCGGAGCTGCTCGCGGTGCGCGGGGACCGGATCGCGGGCGTGCTGTCCCTCGCGTACAGCCGGATCGTGATCCACCGCGGGCGGGTGGTAGCCCGGACGAGTGCCGTACGGGAGTACTGCGACTCGGCCGTGGCGGTGGCCCTGGACCTGCCCCGGCAGGGCCGTACGGAGCCCGGACGCTGACGTTCGCCGTGCGTTCCCGGGCGCGGGCGCCCGTGTCGTCGTACCGTCGGGTCATGCGCATCGTCATCGCTGGTGGACACGGACAGATCGCGCTGCGGCTGGAGCGCCTGCTCGCCGCGCGCGGGTACGAGGTCGCGGGCATCGTCCGCGACCCGGCCCAGGGCGACGACCTGAGAGGGGCTGGCGCCGAACCGGTGCTGTGCGACCTGGAGTCGGCCTCGGTGGAGCACGTCGCGGGGATCCTGCAGGGCGCGGACGTGGCGGTGTTCGCCGCCGGCGCGGGTCCCGGCAGCGGTGTCGCGCGGAAGGACACCGTGGACCGGGGGGCGGCGGTGCTGTTCGCCGACGCCGCCGAACGGGCCCGAGTGCGCCGCTTCCTGATGGTCTCTTCGATGGGAGCGGACGCCCACCACGAGGGCGACGAGGTCTTCGACGCCTACCTGCGCGCGAAGGGCGAGGCCGACGAGCACGTCCGGACCCGGCTGGGTCTGGAGTGGACGGTGCTGCGCCCGGGTGCGCTGATCGACGACGCCGGCACGGGCCTGGTCCGTCTGGAGGCCCGTACGGGGCGCGGCCCGGTCCCGCGCGACGACGTGGCGGCGGTGCTCGCCGAGCTGATCGAGACCCCGGCGACGGCGGGCCTGACACTGGAGCTGGTCTCCGGCTCGACCCCGGTGGCGGTGGCCGTCAAGGACGTGGCCGGCAACTGAGGCGCCTCCCCCGGGGCGGGCGACCGCCCGGCCGGCGCCCCGCCCGGCACTCGGGCCGGGCGGTTCAGAACTCGGCGGTCAGTCTGTCGTCGGAGCGCCCGACGGAATCCTGCTGATACCGGTCCTCGTACGCGCGGCGGATCCGCTCGATACGGCCGCTGCGCTCGTCGGCCTCCTTCTCGGGGTACAGCAGCACCACCTCGTAGGAGGTCTCGCGCACGACGGAGCCGTCCTTCCCCCGCCACTGGCCGTACCCCTCGTGCAGGGTCAACCCCTCCGGGAAGGCGGGGGTGATCTCGCGGTCCAGGAAGCGCAGGAACTCCCCCTCGCCGATGGGGTCACGGCCGCCGGGGCGCTCGGTGCCGAAGTACAGCCGGGTCTCCTGGTAGGGGTCCCCCACCTGCGTGTCGAGGGCCGCCCCCACCAGGGCCGGGATGCCGGCGCCGAGCAGGGCGACGAGCACGCCGCCGCCGACCATTCCCCGGGTGTCAGATGTCCATTTCACGCCCGGTGAACGAACAGGAGACCCTGACGATGCGGTCGGGGGCAGGCCCGGGCGTCGAACGGCCGGCGGCGGAAGCGGCGCCGGCCCTTGCCCCGTACGGCGACCTGGATCGGGAGGGGCCGGGCGGTTCCCTCGACCGGTCCTGCCGGCCGGTGCTCACGGAGTCTCCAGCCGCCGGCGCCACCAGGGATCGTGCGGCGATGCCCAGGGGTCGTTGAGCGTGCGCGCCAGGAACCGCTCGTCCAGCGGCGCGAGCACGGCGCGCAGCTCCCGCCGGGCCCGGGGCGAGAGGAGGTGGCACATGACCTCCAGCGTGCCGCGGCAGTAGCCCACCGAGTCGCAGCACCCGAGGTATTCGTCGACGGCCGGATAGATGACCCGGGGCCCGCGCCGGTACACGGTCCGGCGCCAGTGGTTCAGGGCCCGGTACGTCGCACCCTGCCAGTACCGGACGCGCTCCACCCGGTGGATCTCGGCGACGGTGCGGGCGGAGACCCGCGGGATGACGCCGCGCTCGCCCTTGGGGGACGCAGGCGCGGGCAGGTCTCTCCTGACCTGCGAGGGTGCCTTACGCGGCATGTGCCTTTCGGCTGGTGCTGATCATGCGCCCAGCATGCCGGACCCCTCGTGCGCGGACCACCGCTTTTGCGCCCGGGGCCGTACCCGCAGGCGACCGCTCGCGGCATGCGAGAAGACCCCCGTCACTGCGCTTCCGCAGTAACGGGGGCCTCACATCGCGTGGCGGCGCCAGGGTTCGAACCTGGGTAGGCTGAGCCGGCAGATTTACAGTCTGCTCCCTTTGGCCACTCGGGCACACCGCCAAGAGACGCTGCCATTTTTTCCGCCTCGCGGCGGCGCTCCCTGGCAACGACGTAAACGATACCTGATGCCCGGGGGTGGTTCGCCACCGGATTGATCAGCCTTCCGGGTGGGCGCGGTGGCTAGGCTTTGCGGAGCGGTCCGGGGATGTCCGGCCGCGCCCTCCGGGGCCGTCACTACCGACTTCAAGGAGCCACAGCACATGGCCGACTCCAGTTTCGACATCGTCTCGAAGGTCGAGCGGCAGGAGGTCGACAACGCCCTCAACCAGGCCGCCAAGGAGCTCTCGCAGCGCTACGACTTCAAGGGCACCGGCGCGACCATCAGCTGGTCCGGCGAGAAGATCCTGATGGAGGCGAACTCCGAGGAGCGCGTCAAGGCCGTCCTCGACGTCTTCGAGACGAAGCTGGTCAAGCGCGGGATCTCGCTCAAGGCGCTGGACGCCGGCGAGCCGCAGTTGTCCGGCAAGGAGTACAAGATCTTCGCGACGATCGAAGAGGGCATCTCCCAGGAGAACGCCAAGAAGGTCGCGAAGATCATCCGGGACGAGGGTCCCAAGGGCGTCAAGGCCCAGGTCCAGGGCGAGGAGCTGCGCGTCAGCTCCAAGAGCCGCGACGACCTGCAGGCCATCCAGGCCCTCCTCAAGGGCAAGGACCTGGACTTCGCGATCCAGTACGTGAACTACCGCTGACCTCAGGTCCCGACCTGACTCCACGCCGGCCCGGCGGTCTTCACCGACCGCCGGGCCGCGGTGGTTCACGGGGGTGCGGTGGTGTGCCCGGGCCGTGCGCGGCCTGCCCGCGCTCGGGGTGCTGGTCCTTGCGGCCGGCCTGGTCCAGCTGGGCATGGGGGTGCTCCGGCTCGGGCGGTGGTTCCGGGCGACCTCCCTGGCCGTCGTGCACGGGATGCTCGCCGGGCGGGATCGTGCTGATCGCGGGGCAGGTCTACGCCCTGAGCGGGCTGGAGGCACCGGGGCAGATCCTGGCCGAGCCGGCGGGGCTGCACGAACTCACGGCGCGGGCCGAATGCGGGGCAGGGGATCGCCCTGCTCGGGTACGCCGACGTGGGTGGCGGCGTTGTCGGCGCTGGGTGCGGAAGGGTGGGCCCGGTCGGCGGCCCCGCTCGTGGACGCCGACCGGGCGGCCGGCCGGCCCGAACTGGCCCCGGCCGTCCGGGTGGGCGCGCCCCTCGCCGCGCCGGGCTCACTGCTCGCCCTCGTACTCGGGGTGTCGCGGACGGCCCTGGCGATGACCCGAGGCGGCCACCTCCCCCGTGCGCCGGCCTTCGTACACCTCCGGCATCAGGTGCCGCGCCATGCCGAACCGGCCGTGGGTGCGGTCGTGGCGGTGCTCGCGGCCACCGCCGATCTGCGGGGTGCGATCGGTTTCTCTTCCTTCGAGGTGCCGGTCTCCTACGCGATCGCGAACGCCTCCGCGTGGACTCTCGATTCAGCTGTCAAGGGTCGGGCCGTGGCAGCCCTCGGGCTGTCCGGCTGTGCGGTGCCGGCCGCGAGGCTGCCCCTCGCGTCGGCCGTCGTGGGGGCCTCGGTACTGGCGTTCGGGGCACTTAGATCCGGGATCTGAACTCGACCCAGGGGCGCGGTTCCACGTCGCCCTCCTCCCCCGGGCCGGACTCCTCGCAGAATCAGGCAGCGGCAGCAGGCCGTACTCCGGCCCGAACCCGCCGTGACCCACGCGGGTGCAGAGCGCGCCGAGCAGCGGCGGCGCGGTGGCCGAGTATGCCCTCGGCCCGGGCGATCTCCCCGGCGCCCAGCGGCGCGGGCAGGGTGCTTCCGCGCCCGGGCGCTGACGTGCGCACGCGGTCCGCGACGTGCTCGGCGACTTGCTCCAGCAACTGCTCGGTCTCGTTCATGCCTTCATGGTGAACGAGACCACCGACAGCGCGCTCCCCCTGTGGACAACTCGGCTGTGGACAACTCGACCGAGGACGGCAAGCGCGTACCGAGCCTCCGTCAGCGGGCGGCGAACGGCGCGTCGGTCGGGACGATTTCACGGCCCAGCGGCAGCAGGGAGAGCGGGACCATCTTGAAGTTGGCGATGCCGAACGGGATGCCGATGATCGTGACGCACAGCGCGATGCCCGTCACGATGTGGCCCAGGGCCAGCCACCAGCCCGCGAGGACCAGCCACAGGACGTTGCCGACGCAGGAGCCGGCGCCCGCGTCGCGGCGCTCGACCGTGGTGTAGCCGAAGGGCCACAGGGCGTAGACGGCGATGCGGAAGGCGGCGATTCCGAAGGGGATGCCGATGATGGTGATGCAGAGGATCACACCGGCGAGGCAGTAGCCGAGGAACAGCCAGATACCGCTGAGTACGAGCCAAATGACGTTCAGAATGGTGTTCACTGCCGGCGGCCTGCCATCTGTTCGAGCCGGGCGATGCGCTCGGCCATGGGGGGGTGGGTCGAGAACATCCTAGAAAGGCCCTCGCCCGGACGGAACGGGTTGGCGATCATCATGTGGCTCGCGGTCTCCAACCGGGGCTCCGGCGGCAGCGGGAGCTGCTTGGTGCCCGCGTCGAGCTTGCGCAGGGCGCCGGCGAGGGCGAGGGGGTCCCCGGTGAGTTGGGCGCCGGAGGCGTCCGCCTCGTACTCGCGCGAGCGGCTGATGGCCAGCTGGATCACGGAGGCGGCCAGCGGGCCCAGGATCATGATCAGCAGCATGCCGAACAGGCCGGGGCCCTCGTCGTCGCTGGAGCGGCCGACGGGAATGAGCCAGGCGAAGTTCACCAGGAACATGATCACGGAGGCGAGGGCTCCGGCGACCGACGAGATCAGGATGTCGCGGTTGTAGACGTGGCTGAGCTCGTGTCCGATCACGCCGCGCAGCTCGCGCTCGTCGAGGAGGCGCAGGATGCCCTCCGTGCAGCAGACCGCGGCGTTGCGCGGATTGCGGCCGGTGGCGAAGGCGTTGGGCGCCTCGGTCGGCGAGATGTACAGGCGCGGCATCGGCTGGCGCGCGGACGTGGAGAGCTCGCGCACGATGCGGTAGAGCGCGGGTGCCTCGAACTCGCTGACGGGGCGGGCGCGCATCGCGCGTAGAGCCAGCTTGTCGCTGTTCCAGTACGCGTACGCGTTCGTCCCGAGGGCGATGAGGACGGCGACGATCAGGCCGCCCCGTCCGAAGAAGCTGCCGATGGCGATGATGAGTGCGGACAGGCCGCCGAGGAGTACGGCGGTCTTGAGCCCGTTGTGCCGGCGGTGCACGGTACGCCCTCCTTGTGGTGCGGCAGGGGAGCCCCGTCAGGGTCTGAGGGTCTACGGTCCAGTGGACCCTCCCTTCCTGGTCAACGCGAGGTGAGGGCGTCTGGTTCCCGGCGCACGGCCGCCCCGCCCCCCGTGCGGCGGGGGTGGCGGGGCGGCTGTCGGCGTTGCTCCGTACGGGTTTCGGCCGTGCGGGCGCGGGACCGGTCACTGCGGGAAGAGGCTGCCCGAGGCGAAGCGCAGGACCAGCTGCGGGGCGCCGGAGAGCACGACCGCCGTGGCCGCGGTGAGCACGATGGCGGCGGTGACCGGCCAGGGCGCCTTCGTACGGGCTCCCGCGGCGGCCCCGGCTCCCGCGGTGGCTCCGGTGGCCGCGGTGGCTCCGGTGGCCTCCTGCGGGGTACGGAAGAGCAGGGCCGTCCAGCGCAGGTAGTAGTACAGGGCGACGACGACGTTGACCGCCATGACGACGGCCAGCCAGCCCAGGCCCGCGTCGACGGCGGATCGGAAGACGGTGACCTTGGCGAAGAGGCCGATGATGCCCGGCGGCAGGCCGGCCAGGCAGAGCAGGAAGAAGGCCAGGGAGAGGGCGGCCAGGGGGCGCTCGGCGTACAGGCCGCGGTAGTCGCTGATCCGGTGGAGGGGCTTCGTACGGGCGACGAGCGCGGCCACGGCGAAGGCGCCGAGGTTCACGGCGGCGTACATGAGGGCGTAGGCGACGGTGGCGCCGATCTGGTCCCGCCCGGAGTACGCGGCGGCGGCGATCGGGACGAGCAGGTAGCCCGCCTGGCCGACCGAGGACCAGGCCAGCAGCCGCACGGCGCTGTTCGGGCGGTCGGCGGACTGGCGCAGGGCGCCGGCGTTGCCCACCGTCATGGTGAGTGCGGCGAGGACGGCGAGGGCCGGGCCCCAGATGTCGGAGTACGCGGGGAAGGCGATCACCGTGACGAGGACGAGGCCGGTGAAACCGACCGCCTTGCCGATCACCGAGAGGTACCCGGCGATGGGCAGCGGGGCGCCGACGTAGGTGTCGGGGACCCAGAAGTGGAAGGGGACGGCCGCGGTCTTGAAGGCGAAGCCGACGAGGGTCAGCGCGACACCGGCCATGGCCAGGGTGTCGAGCTGCCCGGGGACGTCTTCGAGCCGGTCGGCGACCTGGGTGAGGTGCAGGGATCCGGTGGCGGCGTAGACGAAGCCGACGCCGAGGAGGGAGACGGCGGTGGCGGTGACGGAGGAGAGGAAGAACTTGAGGGCGGCCTCGGAGGAGAGGCGGTCGCCCCGGCGCATTCCGACGAGCGCGAAGGCGGGCAGCGAGGCCACTTCGAGGGCGACGATCAGGGTGGCGAGGTCCCGGGAGGCGGGCAGCAGGGCCGCGCCGGCGGCGGAGGAGAGCAGCAGGAACCAGTACTCCCCGGCGGGCATGCGGGTCTCGCGGACGGCGGTGACCGACAGCAGCGCGGTGACCAGGGCGCCGGCCAGCACCAGGAACTGGACGACGAGCGTGAAGTGGTCGGCGGTGTAGCTGCAGGCGGTGGGGTCGCCGGTCAGGCAGAACGTGGTGCGGTCGCCGGCGCGCAGCGGCAGCAGGGTGGCGGTCGCGGCGGCCAGGCCGGCCACGGAGATCCAGCCGAGGAGCGGTTTGCGGCGCTCGGGCACGAACAGGTCGGCGACCAGGACGGCGAGGCCGACGACGGCGGTGACGACCACGGGTGCGATGGCCTGCCAGTCGACGGACTGGACCAGGTCGGGCGTCTCGGCGGCGGGGCCCGACGCGAGCGTCAGGGCGGTCAGGGCCGTCATGGCCGTCATGAGTTGCCTCCTGCGAGGAGCTTCTGGACGGCCGGGTCGGTGAGGCCGAGGAGGACCGCGGGCCAGAGGCCGGCGAGGACGGTGAGGACCACGAGCGGGGTCCAGGCGGCGAACTCGTAGCGCCGGATGTCCGCGACGGCGGGCTCGGGATGGGCTTTCGGGTCTCCCATGCAGACGCGCCGTACGACGATCAGCAGGTAGGCGGCGGTGAGCAGGGTGCCGAACGCGCCGAGGGCGGTGTACGTGAGGAAGGCGGGCCGGGAGAGGCCCTCGGCGGGGTCGAAGGCGCCGAACAGGGCCAGCATCTCGCCCCAGAACCCGGCCAGGCCGGGCAGGCCGAGCGAGGCCACGGCGGCGAAGGCGAGGAAGGCGCCGAAGCGGGGGGCGCGGCCGTAGAGGGCGGCGCCGGTGGCCCCGGCGAGGGTGTCGAGGTCGGCGGTGCCGTAGCGGTCCTTGAGGGCGCCGACGAGGAAGAAGAGGAGGCCGGTGATCAGGCCGTGGGCGACGTTGGCGAAGAGCGCGCCGTTGACGCCGGTGGGGGTCATGGTCGCGATGCCGAGGAGGACGAAGCCCATGTGGCCGACGGAGGAGTACGCGATGAGGCGCTTGAGGTCGCCCTTGTTGCCCCTGCGGGCCAGCGAGAGGCAGGCGAGGGAGCCGTAGACGATGCCGACGGCGGCGAAGGCGCCCAGGTAGGGGGCGAAGGCGGCCATGCCGTCGGGGGTGGCGGGGAGCAGGATGCGGACGAACCCGTACGTGCCCATCTTGAGCAGGACCCCGGCGAGCAGGACCGAGCCGACGGTGGGAGCGGCGGTGTGGGCGTCCGGGAGCCAGCTGTGCAGGGGCCACATCGGGGTCTTCACGGCGAGGCCGACGCCGATGGCGAGGACGGCCAGGAGCTGGGTGGTCCGGCTCAGTTCGCGGCCGTTGTCAGAGGCGAGTGCCACCATGTCGAAAGTGCCGCTTTTCAGGCCGATCAGGAGCAGACCGAGCAGCATGACCACGGAGCCGAGGAGGGTGTAGAGGATGAACTTCCAGGCGGCGGCCTGCCGCTGAGCACCGCCCCAGCGGGCGATGAGGAAGTACATCGGGATGAGGACCATCTCGAAGGCGAGGAAGAAGAGCAGCAGGTCGAGGACGGCGAAGGTGGCGAGGGTGCCGGATTCGAGCACGAGGAGCAGGGCGACGAAGGCCTTCGCGGAGGGGCCCGCGGGGAGCTTGAAGTAGCTGTAGAGCGCGCAGAGGAAGAACAGCAGCGCGGTCATCAGGAGGAGGGGGAGCGAGATGCCGTCGATGCCGAGGTGGATGCGGACGTTCAACGCCTGGATCCAGCTGATGTCCGTCGTCGCCTGGAAGCGGGACGGGGCGTGGTGGTCGAAGCCCAGGGTGAGGGCGATCGCCGCGGCGAGGATCACGCCGGTCACGGTCACGCCGTGGCGCAGGACGGCCTGTTCGGGGCTGCGGCCCTTGAGGCCGGGCGGGGGCGGCAGGAGGGCCGCGGCGGCGCCCAGGAGCGGTGCGGCCACGATGAACGCCAGAAGGAACTGCATCACGGACGGGCTGATATCAATCACGGCTGACTCACGGCTCACGATCCGGCGTTGACGTTGGCGAGGACGGCGGTGGCGATCGCCAGGACCACGGCGCCGGCGAGCAGGGCGCTCAGATAGCTCTGCACGTTGCCGGTCTGGGCCCGGCGGACGAGGCTGCCGATCAGCCGGGTGCCGGTGCCCGCGCCGCGGACGTAGGTGTCCACGACCTCGCGGTCGAGGAAGCGGACCAGGCTCGCGGCTCCGCGGACGGGGCGTACGAACAGCCGGTCGTAGAGGGCGTCGAGGTGGAAGCCGTCGGCGGCGTGGCGGTGCAGGGGGCCGAGCAGGGCGCGTCCGGGGTCGGGGGCCGGGGTGGCCGGGACGGCGGGGTGCTCGTGGGTGACCTCGGCGACCTCGGGGGCTTCCGCGGCGGACACGGCGGCGGCCACGGAAGCGGGCACCGCGGCGTCCGCGGTGGCCCGGCCGGTGGGGGCGGGGGCCGTGGCGGCCTTGGCCGTGGCGCGCTGCCAGAGGCCGTAGGTCAGCAGGGCGCCGATGACGGCCGCGCCCGTACCGAGGAGCGAGGTGGCCGCGGTCGGGACGAGCTGACCGCCGTCGAACCAGTCGGCGATCGGCCACGCGGCGACGCCGAAGGCGATCGACGGGATCGCCAGCAGCCAGAGCACGCCGGTCATGGCCATGGGTTCCTTGCCGTGGTCGGGAGCCTCGGCACCCCGGCCGCGGAAGGCCATCAGCCACAGCCGGGTGGCGTAGGCGGCGGTGAGCAGCGCGGTCAGCACGCCGGCGACGAGCACCAGCCAGCCGGCCGCGCCGGGAGCGGACTCCGAGTGACCGGTGGCGGCGCGCTCGGCGGCGACGAGGACGGCTTCCTTGGAGAAGAAGCCGGCGAAGGGCGGGAAGGCGGCGAGCGCGAGCAGCGCGATCGTCATCGTCCAGAAGGCGTCGGGGATGCGCTTGGCCAGGCCGCTCGTACGGGACATGGCGGCCAGGGAGTTCGTACCGGCGGCGTGGATGATCACGCCCGCGCCGAGGAACAGCAGGGCTTTGAAGGCGCCGTGGGACAGGAGGTGGAAGACGGCCGCGCCGCGGTCGGCGACGGCCAGGGCGCCGATCATGTAGCCCAGCTGGCCGACCGTGGAGTAGGCGAGCACCCGCTTGATGTCGTCCTGGGCCAGGGCGGCCAGGCCGGAGCCGATCATCGTGACGGCCGCCATGACGGCCATGACCACCAGTGCGGCGCCGGACGCCGTGAAGACGGGGAGGAGACGGGCGATGAAGTAGACACCGGCGGCGACCATGGTCGCGGCGTGGATCAGCGCGGAGACCGGGGTGGGGCCCGCCATGGCGTCGGGGAGCCAGGTGTGCAGCGGGAACTGCGCGGACTTGCCGGCGACACCGGCGAGCAGGAGCAGCGCGATCGGCGTCGGGTGGTCGAGTCCGCCCGCGGCGACGGTGTCGAGGATCTTGGTGATCCGGAAGGAGCCGGCATCGGTGGCGAGCGCGAACAGGCCGATGAGGAAGGGGACGTCGCCGAGTTTGGTGACCAGGAAGGCCTTGAGGGAGGCGGACCGGGCGGCCTCGGTCTCCCAGTAGTGGCCGACCAGGAAGTACGAGCAGATGCCCATGATCTCCCAGCCGACCAGCAGCACCATCAGATCGCCGGAGTAGACGACGAGCAGCATGGCGGAGGTGAACAGTGAGACCAGAGCGGCATACGACGGGTAGCGCGGGTCCTCGCGGAGGTACGCCGTCGAGTAGAGCTGTACGCAGGTGGCGACGAGTCCGACGAGGACGGCGACCAGCACGGCGAAGCCGTCCAGGTGGAGCGAGAGCTCGATCGGTACGGAGCCGGTCGGGGTCAGCTCCGTCGCCGTGTCGATCGGACGGCCGCCGCCCTGGCGGACGGCGACGAGCACGGCCAGCACGGCGGCGGCCAGGGTCGGGAGGATCGCGAGCGGCCGGACGAAGCCGGGGGCGGTGCGGCCGAGGAGCAGTCCCGCCACCGCGCCCAGGAAGGGGAGCAGGGGGACGAGGACGGCCAGGGTCGTGGTGCTCACGCGGCGACCTCCGGCCGGGTGGTGCGGTGGCTGGGGTCGGGCTCGTGGCCCTCGGCGGTGTCGCGCAGCCGGTCGACGTCCGAGGTGCCCCGGTTCCGGTACACCATCAGCACGATCGCGAGACCGATGCCGATCTCGGCGGCGGCGATGGCGATGGTGAAGAGGGTGAGGGCCTGGCCCGCGTGCAGGGTGTCGCGCAGCCACACGTCGAAGGCCACCAGGTTGAGGTTGGCGGCGTTGAGCATCAGCTCGACGGACATCAGGACCAGGATGGCGTTGCGGCGGGCGAGTACTCCGTACAGGCCCGTGCAGAAGAGGAGCGCCGCGAGCACGGCGGGGTAGGCGAGGTGCATCAGCGCTGGCCCTTCTTGTCACCGGTGTCGGCGGCCGTACCGGGGCCGGCGGCCGTACCGGCGTCGGCGTCGCCGGCCGGCGCGGTGGGGCCGCCCCGCCGGGACAGCACGATGGCGCCGATGAGGGCCGCGAGGAGGAGGACGGAGAGCGCCTCGAAGGGCAGCACCCAGTGCTGGAAGAGGATCTCGCCGGAGACCTTCGTCGAACCCTGGACGGGGCCGTCGAGGTCGATCCAGGTCGTGCGGAAGGCGTCGACGACGACCCACACGAGTGCGACGGCCGAGACCGAGGCGACGCCGAGCGCGACCCACCGGTTGCCGGAGTCGGCGTCCGGGGAGCGGCCGATGGGTGCCTTGGTGAGCATCAGTCCGAAGAGGAGGAGGACCACCACGGAACCGAGGTAGATCAGGACCTGGACCCAGGCGATGAACTCCGCGGTCAGCAGCAGGTATTCGACGGCGATGCCGCCGAGCGCGACGACCAGCCAGAGGGCCGCGTGCACGAGCTGCTTGGTGGTGACCGTGACGAGGGCCGCGCCGAGGGTGGCGAGGCCGACGAGGACGAAGGCGACCTCGACGCCGGTCGGGGAGAGGAATCCGGGCCCGGCCGTGGTGGCCGCGGCCAGGGTGGCGGCGGGGGTCACGCGTCTCCCTCCGGGGCGGGGGTGGTCGGCGGTTCGGTGGCGGAGGGCTCGGCGGCGGCCGCTGCGGCAGCCGCTGCGGCGGCGGCTGCTGCCTCGGCCTTCTCCACCGCCTTGCGGGCGGCGGCGACTTCCTTCGGTTCCTCGGCGGCCGGGTCGAGGGCGGGCGGGGCCGGGACGGTCCACATCCACTCGCGGAGCTTGTCCCGCTCGTGGGTCAGCTCGTGGATGTCGGTCTCCGCGTACTCGAACTCCGGCGACCAGAAGAGGGCGTCGAAGGGGCACACCTCGATGCAGATGCCGCAGTACATGCAGAGGGAGAAGTCGATGGCGAAGCGGTCGAGGACGTTGCGGCTGCGCTCGCGCCCACCGGCGGTGGACGCCGGGACCGTCTCCTTGTGGGAGTCGATGTAGATGCACCAGTCGGGGCATTCACGGGCGCACAGCATGCAGACCGTGCAGTTCTCCTCGAACAGGCCGATGACCCCGCGGCTGCGGGGCGGGAGCTCGGGCTGGACCTCGGGGTACTGGGCGGTGTGCGCGCGCTTCGTCATCGTGCGCAGGGTGACGGCGAGGCCCTTGGCGAGGCCGGATCCGGGCATGGGCATCAGTTGATCGCCACCTTCACGATGCCGGTGAGCGCGATCTGGGCGAGCGCGAGCGGGATGAGTACGGTCCAGGCGAGCTTCTGGAGCTGGTCCTCGCGCAGCCGCGGGTAGCTCACGCGCAGCCAGATCACGAGGAAGGCGAGGACCGCGGTCTTGAGGAGGGTCCAGACCCAGCCGAGGCCGTCGGCGCCGAACGGGCCGTGCCAGCCGCCGAGGAACAGGACGGTGGTGAGGGCGCAGAGCACGACGATGCCGGCGTACTCGGCGAGCAGGAACAGGGCGAAGCGCAGGCCGGTGTACTCCGTGTACGCGCCGAAGATGATCTCGGAGTCGGCGACGGGCATGTCGAAGGGGGGCCGCTGGAGTTCGGCGAGGCCGGCGGTGAAGAAGACGAGCGCGCCGGCGATCTGCCAGGGCAGCCACCACCACTCGAAGGCCTCGACGATGCCGGGGAGCGACACCGTCCCGGCGGCCATGGCCACGGAGGCGGCGGCGAGCAGCATGGGGAGCTCGTAGGCGAGCAGCTGGGCGGCGGTGCGGAGGCCGCCGAGCAGGGAGAACTTGTTGGCGGAGGCCCAGCCGGCCATGAGGGAGCCGAGGACTCCGACGCCCATGACGGCGAGTACGAAGAACAGCCCGGCGTCGATGACCTGTCCGACGGCGCCCTCGCCGGGGCCGATGGGGATGGCGACAAGGACGAGGAGGTAGGGCAGGAGCGCGACGGCGGGGGCGAGCTGGAAGATCCGCCGGTCGGCGTTGGCCGGGACGATGTCTTCCTTCTGCGCGAACTTCACGCCGTCGGCGACGAGCTGGGCCCAGCCGTGGAAGCCGCCCGCGTACATGGGGCCGAGGCGGCCCTGCATGTGGGCCATCACCTTGTGCTCGGTCTGCCCGACGACGAGCGGGAGCACGAGGAAGACGGCGAAGACGACGATCAGCCGCAGGGCGACGTCGAGGACGTCGTTCACGCGTCGCCTCCGGTGTCGGTGGTGGGGTTGGCCTCCGGCCCGGAGGTCGGGGTGGACGGGGGCTCGGCCTCCGGCCCGGGGGTCGGGGCGGGCTCGGCCTCCGGGGTCGCCTTCGACTTCGGCCCGGGGGTCGGGGCGGGCTGGGCCTCCGGTTCGGGCTTCGGGGTGGCCGGGGGCTCCTCGAAGGCGGGTTTCGGGTCGTGCCAGGGCGCGTCCGCGCTGCGGGGCGCTGCCCGGCGGGTGGCCTGCGGCCTGCCGGGGGGCTGGGGTGCGTCTGCCTGGGCGTCCGGGTCCGGCGGCGCCGCCTGGCTCGCGGAGCCGTCGGCCGTCGAGCGGCTGCGGCGCGGAGCGGTCGCCGCCGTCCGCGGGGCGGCCGGGGTCGGGTCGGCCTGCGGCGCGGTGGCCTCCGGGGTCTCGCCCGGCTCCGGCGCGGGCTCGGCCTGGCTCGCGGAGCCGTCGGCCGTGGAGCGGCTGCGGCGCGGCGGGGTCGCCGCCGTCCGCGGGGTGTCCGTGGTCGGGGGCCGGCTTGCGGGGGCGTCGGGGGCCGAGGGGGCGCCGCGCTGCGGGGTCTCCGTGGTCGGTCGGGGGGCCGAGGCCTCCGCGGCCGAGCGGGTGCGGCGCGCGGGGGCGCCCTCGCGGGGGGCGGCGCCGGCCGCGCGGGGGGTGCGGGCCGGGCGGGTCGGGGCCGGCGGGAGCTGCCCCTTGAGCGGGCCCCAGTCGTTGGGGTCCGGGACGCCCGGCGGGAGCATCTGGCGGCGCTTCGGGCCGTCGGGGTCGGCGCCCTCGCCCGGCTCCTTCGCTCCCGGCCAGGCCTTGGCGACGCGCGCCGCCAGGACGAAGTCCTTGCGCAGCGGGTGGCCTTCGAAGTTCTCGGGGAGGAGCAGCGGAACGAGGTGCGGGTGGTCGGTGAAGACCACCCCGAACATCTCGAACGTCTCGCGCTCGTGCCACTCCGCGCCCGCGTACACGGCGACGGCCGACGGCAGGGACGGCGCGCCGTGCGGGACGGTCGTGCGCAGCAGCAGCCGGCGTACGCGCTTGTTCTCCAGCGACACGACGTGCGCGCAGATCCGGAAGCCGGTGCCCGGCTCGTCCACCGCGCTCAGCCAGTCGAAGTAGGTGCAGCCCAGTTTGTCCCGGGCGATCTCCAGCGCGGAGATCCACGAGCCGACCGGTACGTCGACCGTGAGGACGTCGTACGAGAACTCGGCGAGCGCCTCGGCGCCGAAGACCGTCGCCGCCGCGTCGGGGAGGGAGTCGTAGAGGTTCACGCGCCGGCCCCCGGGGCGGGCGGCGGGGAGACGAGGCCGCTGGTGAGCTGGGCGACGGACGGGTCCGCCGCGTAGCGCTCCGCCAGCGACTCGCGGGCGATCTTCTCCTGGAGCTTGAGGATGCCCTGGAGCAGCGCCTCGGGGCGCGGCGGGCAGCCCGGTACGTACACGTCGACCGGGATGATCTGGTCGACGCCCTTGGTGACCGAGTACGAGTCCCAGTACGGTCCGCCGCAGTTGGAGCAGGCGCCGAAGGAGATGACGTACTTGGGCTCCGGCATCTGCTCGTAGAGCCGCTTCACGGCGGGGGCCATCTTGTCCGTCACCGTGCCCGAGACGATCATCAGGTCGGCCTGGCGGGGCCCCGGTGCGAAGGGGATGACGCCGAGGCGGATGAAGTCGTGCCGGGCCATGGAGGCGGCGATGAACTCGATCGCGCAGCAGGCGAGGCCGAAGTTGAAGACCCACAGGCTGTACCGGCGGCCCCAGTTGAGGACCACCTTCATCGGCTCCGGCGCGAGGCGCGAGAGCACTCCCAGGCGCTTGGGCTCCGGGAGCGGCTGCGGCTGCGGCTGCGGCTGCGGTGTCACGTCCATTCGAGGACGCCCTTCTTGTACGCGTAGAGCAGGCCGACGGCCAGGAACCCCAGGAAGATGAACATCTCGACCAGGGTCGTGGCGCCGTAACCGGCGGCGGCGAACACCGTCGCCCACGGGAAGAGGAAGATCGAGTCGACAGCGAAGACGACGTAGAGGAAGGCGTAGACGTAATAGCGGACCTGGGTGTGCGCCCAGCCCTCGCCGACGGGGTCCACACCGCATTCGTACGTCAGCAGCTTCTCGGGGGTCGGGACCACCGGGCGCAGCAGGCGGCCGGCGCCGAAGGCCACGGCCACGAAGAGCACACCGAGGACGGCCAGCAGGCCGACGACCGAATAACTCCGGAAGTAGTCCGCCGCGAGCACGGTTGCGGTCGAAACCGTCTGTTCGGGCACGTCCGTTCCTCGCTCCTCGGCCACTGTCGACGATCTGGTACGCACGGGAGTCTAGGGCCTGCCTCCCACGGGGTGGGGTTATCCCCCGTTCACAGCACCCCGGCCACCCCATGGCATCAGCGGGGCGCGCTTGACAGGCTGTGCCGCATGACCGTGATCACCCAGTCCTCCGAGAGCACCGGCAATGACCGGCCTCCCCCGGTTCGCGCCGCCTTCGACGCCGTGACGTGGAAGGAGATCGCGCATCTGCTGAGCAATCTGCCGCTGGCGATCGTCGGTTTCGTCTACACGGTCTTCATGGTCTCCACTGCGGGCGGTCTGTCCGTGACCGCCGTCGGACTCCCTCTGCTCGCGTGCGGTCTGTTCGTGTCCCGGCAGCTGGGACGGCTGGAACGGGCGCGGGCGCGGGCGCTCCTGGGCGTACGGGTCGAGGAGCCGACCCCGCTCCCCGGCGTCCGGCGGGCCGGGGGGTTCTTCCCCTGGTTGTGGGCGGGGATCAAGGACCCGGTGGCCTGGCGGACGGTGCTGTACGAGCTGGTCCGGCTGCCGTGGGGGGTTCTGACCTTCAGTATCGCGCTGACCGGGCTGTTCGTGCTGTGGCCGGTGCTGCCGTACCTGGTGCGCGGGCTGGCGAACGCGGACCGCGCGATGGTACGGGGCCTGCTGTCGCCCTCGGACGAACTGGAGCGGCGGATCGCGGAGCTGGAGTCGGACCGGGGTGTCGTGGTCGACACGGCGGCGGCGGACCTGCGGCGCATCGAGCGGGACCTGCACGACGGGGCGCAGGCGCGGCTGGTGGCGCTGGCCATGGGGCTGGGGCTGGCGAAGGAGAAGCTGCTGGAGGACCCGGAGGGCGCGGCGGCGATGGTCGGCGAGGCCCACGGGGAGGTGAAGCTGGCGCTCCAGGAACTGCGGGACCTGGCCCGCGGGATCCACCCGGCCGTGCTGACCGACCGGGGGCTGGACGCGGCGCTGTCGTCGGTGGCGTCGCGGTGCGTGGTGCCCGTGAAGGTGGCGGTGGATCTGCCGGCCCGGCCGGCGGAGGCGATCGAGGGCATCGCGTACTTCGTGGTGTCGGAGCTGCTGCAGAACGTGAGCAAGCACGCGGGGGCGCGGGGCGCGGGCGTGGAGGTCTGGCGGTCGGGGGCGCGGCTGCTGATCCGGGTGTCGGACGACGGGCGGGGTGGGGCGCGGATGTCCGGGGGGACGGGGATGGCCGGGCTCGCGGAGCGGTTGGGGGCGGTGGACGGGGTGTTCGTGCTGGACTCCCCGGAGGGCGGGGGGACCGTGGTCACGGCGGAGCTGCCGTGGCGGGACCGGGCGGGGCGGTAGCCCCTGCGGGGTGGCTCCGCCGGGCGGGACGGGGTGGCTCCGCCGGCGGGACGGGTGGCTCCCGCCCCGGGCGAGGACGCGGCGGCTTCGTGCGGGCGGGCCCGGCCGTGCGCGGGCGCGGGCGTGCGCGGGCCCGAGCCGTGCGCGGGCGCGGGCTCGCTTCTGGGCGGTGCCCCGATCCCCCCGGGGGGCCAGGCAGGGCGCCGGCCTGTGCGGGACCTCGGTTCCCAGCCCGGCCGGGCGCGGGCGCGGGGCCCCGCCGGGCCCGGGCTCGGTTCCGGGTGGTGCCCGTTCCCCGTGGGGCCAGGCAGGGCGCCGGCCTGTGCGGGACCTCGGTTCCCAGCCCGGCCGTGCGCGGGCGCGGGGCACCGCCGGGCCCGGGGCGCGGGGCACCGCCGGGCGCAGCCCCGCGCCGGGGGTGGGGGCGCGGGGCCGGTGGGGGGGAGATGGCGGCCCTCCGCCGCCGTGGCATTTCTGAGGCGGCGCTACGGCCGACTCGTCCGCTGCTCCGGCTACTACGGCCCGCCTGTTCCGGAGAAGTGCCGGCCGGACCGGACCGGCCCGACGGGCGGGTCCGCTGGCCGGCCCCGCCGGAGGCGGACGGGCCGGTCCCGCCGGAGGCGGACGGGCCGGTCCTGCCGGAGGCGGACGGGCCCGCCCCGCCCGAGGCGGACCGGCCGGCCCTGCCGGAGGCGGACGGGCCGGTCCTGCCGGAGCCGACCGGCCGGCCCTGCCCGAGGCGGACTGGCCGGCCCGCCGGATGCCGACTGGATGGCTCGCCGGATGTTCAGCCCGTGGGCCGCCGTCCCTCGCGGTCCTCGGTCGTCGGCGATTCGGGGCGCGGGCTCGTCGTTCTGCGCGGTCTCGGCGGGTGGTGGGGGTGGGGATAACCCCCCGGTGGACAGGCCGACTCGCCGCATGGTTCGGGGGGTGGGGGCGCGGCAGGGTGGGTGGGACGAGAAGACGTGAAGGGCGGGTCGGGATCATGGACAACGGCAAGGGCACCGGCATCGGTTCCGTGCTGCGGGCGCCGGTCGAGGGCAGGACCTGGCGGGAGTTCGGGTACGTGCTGGTCGGGCTGCCGCTCAGCACGCTGTACTTCTCGCTCGCGGTCACCGGCGTCAGCCTGGGGGCCGGGTTGCTCGTGACCTTCCTCGGGATCCCCGTCCTGGCGGGCGTGCTGGCCATGTGCCGCGGCTTCGGGCATCTGGAGCGGGCCCGGGTCCGCACCCTGCTCGGGGCCCGGGTCGGCGACCCGGCACCCGTACGGGCCCGCAAGGGCGGCGCGATCGCCGCCATGGGAGCGGTACTCAAGAGCGGCAGCGCCTGGCGGCACGTGCTGTACTCGGTGATCCACTTCCCCTGGGCGCTGTTCGGCTTCTGCCTGGCACTGACGCTCTGGACGACGGGCTGGTCCATGCTGCTGTACCCGCTCTGGTTCTGGGTGTTCCCCGCCTTCACCGACCAGCCCGGTCTCATGGTGTTCCAGAACGACGCGTACTCCTTCTACCTGGACTCTCCGGCGGCCGTCTGCGCCACCGCCCTGGCCGGGCTGCTCATCACCCTCGCCACGCCCTGGGTGCTGCGGGCCCTGACCGCCGTCGACCGGGTCATGGTCGACGGGCTGCTCGGGCCGTCCCGGCTGGACAGCCGCGTCCACGAGCTGGAGTCCGACCGCGGGGTGGTCGCGGACACCGCCGCGGCCGATCTGCGGCGCATCGAGCGTGATCTGCACGACGGCGCGCAAGCCCGGCTGGCGGCCCTGGCCATGGATCTGGGGCTCGCGAAGGAGAAGCTGCTGGAGGACCCGCGGGTCGGCGCGCGCATGGTGGACGAGGCCCACGGCGAGGTGAAGATCGCCCTCCAGGAGCTGCGGGACCTGGCGCGCGGGATCCACCCGGCCGTGCTGACCGATCGCGGGCTGGACGCGGCGCTGTCGTCGGTGGCCTCCCGGTGCGCCGTGCCCGTACGGGTGGCGGTGGAGCTGCCGGCCCGGCCGGCGGAGGCGATCGAGGGCATCGCGTACTTCACGGTCTCGGAGCTGCTGCGGAACGTGAGCAAGCACGCGGGGGCGCGGTCGGCGTCGGTGGACGTGTGGAAGTCCGGGGAGCGGTTGCTGATCCAGGTCGCCGACGACGGGCGGGGCGGGGCGGGCCCGCTCACGGCCGGCACGGGGCTGGCGGGGCTGGCGGACCGGCTGGACGCGGTGGACGGGGTCCTGGTGGTCGACTCCCCCGCCGGGGTCGGTACGACGGTCACCGCCGAGCTTCCCTGGCGCACCCGCCCCTGAGGCCGGGCCGGCGCGTACCGGCCACGTCCCGCCGCCGGGTGCCCGGTCACTGCCGGCCCGCCCCGGCCGTCGTCTCACCGGCGGTCCATCGCGGTCCCACCCCCGCCTCATCCCTGCCTCACCGTGCCTCCCCACCAGGCGCCCCACCGGCCCCTTTGCGGAACCTGCCGCTTCTCGGAAACTCCCCCCGCCCGCCCATCCGTTGTCCCTCCGGGGCCTTGATCGGGCTCCGGGGCTGGGATGCTTGGCGGCGTCAGGGAGTACGGGGAACAGTGACGCGGGAGCTGCAGAGACGTGGACGACAGGGTGCGGGTGGTCATCGCCGAGGATTCAGTGCTGCTGCGCGAGGGCCTGACCCGGTTGCTGACCGACCGGGGGCATGACGTCGTGGCCGGCGTCGGGGACGCGGAAGCCCTGCTCAGGACGGTGGCTGAGCTGGCGGCGCAGGACGCGCTGCCGGACGTGGTGGTGGCCGATGTACGGATGCCGCCGACGCACACCGACGAGGGGGTGCGGGCCGCGGTGCGGCTGCGGCGCGACTACCCCGGCGTGGGGGTGCTCGTGCTGTCGCAGTACGTGGAGGAGCAGTACGCCACCGAACTTCTGGCCGGTTCCAGCACCGGGGTGGGGTACCTGCTCAAGGACCGGGTGGCCGAGGTCCGGGAGTTCCTGGACGCCGTGGTGCGCGTCGCCCGGGGCGGTACCGCCCTGGACCCGGAGGTCGTCGCCCAGCTCCTCGGCCGCAGCCGCAAGCAGGACGTGCTGGCGGGGCTGACGCCGCGCGAGCGCGAGGTGCTGGGCCTGATGGCCGAAGGCCGTACCAATTCCGCGGTGGCGAAGCAGCTCGTCGTGAGCGACGGAGCGGTGGAGAAGCACGTCAGCAACATCTTCATGAAGCTGGGCCTGTCACCGAGTGACGGGGATCACCGGCGCGTATTGGCCGTTCTCACCTACCTCAAGTCCTGATTACGTGAAGTCTTGATCGATCGACACTCTGTCAGACAAGGCAAACCGGTAGGAGCGTCTCAAGGGGCGGTCCGACGGTCCGGAACGTGGGCGCTCCCCGGGGACGGGACCCTACCGACGTAGGGTTGGAACCGGGGGAGCCCACGCCTCGAAGGAGGTCCAGTTCAGTGACCAGCCAGGTCAGTAGCCCAGCCGATCAGGCCGATGGGGCTGGGGGTGCGGTTGTCGGTGGGCAGCGCATCCCGGCGAGCCCCGGTGGCAAGGAAGTCCGTCGTCTCGATCGTGTGATCATCCGTTTCGCGGGTGACTCGGGTGACGGCATGCAGCTCACCGGCGACAGGTTCACCTCGGAAACGGCATCATTCGGCAACGACCTCTCCACCCTGCCGAACTTCCCCGCCGAGATCCGCGCCCCCGCCGGGACCCTCCCGGGCGTCTCCTCCTTCCAGCTGCACTTCGCCGACCACGACATCCTCACGCCGGGTGACGCCCCGAACGTGCTGGTCGCGATGAACCCGGCGGCGCTGAAAGCCAATATCGGGGACGTGCCGCGCGGCGCGGAGATCATCATCAATACCGATGAGTTCACCAAGCGCCCGATGGCCAAGGTCGGCTACGCGACCTCGCCGCTGGAGGACGGCTCGCTGGACGCCTACAACCTCCACCCGGTGCCGCTGACGTCGCTCACCGTGGAGGCCCTGAAGGACTTCGGGCTCCCCCGCAAGGAGGCCGAGCGCAGCAAGAACATGTTCGCGCTGGGCCTGCTGTCGTGGATGTACCACCGGCCGACGGAGGGCACGGAGAGCTTCCTGCGGCAGAAGTTCGCGAAGAAGCCGGACATCGCGGAGGCGAACGTCGCGGCGTTCCGCGCGGGCTGGAACTTCGGCGAGACCACCGAGGACTTCGCGGTGTCGTACGAGGTGGCTCCGGCCACCCGCGCCTTCCCGACCGGGACCTACCGCAACATCTCCGGGAACCTGGCCCTGGCCTACGGGCTGATCGCGGCGGGCCAGCAGTCCGACCTGCCGCTCTACCTGGGCTCGTACCCGATCACGCCCGCCTCGGACATCCTGCACGAGCTGAGCAGGCACAAGAACTTCGGCGTGCGCACGTTCCAGGCCGAGGACGAGATCGCCGGCATCGGCGCGGCGCTCGGCGCGGCCTTCGGCGGGTCGCTGGCCGTCACCACCACCTCGGGACCCGGTGTGGCCCTGAAGTCGGAGACGATCGGCCTGGCGGTGTCCCTGGAGCTGCCGCTGCTGATCGTGGACATCCAGCGCGGCGGCCCCTCGACCGGCCTGCCGACCAAGACGGAGCAGGCCGACCTGCTCCAAGCGATGTACGGGCGCAACGGCGAGGCGCCGGTCCCGATCGTCGCCCCGAGGACGCCGGCGGACTGCTTCGACGCGGCCCTGGACGCGGCGCGGATCGCGCTGACGTACCGGACGCCCGTCTTCCTGCTGTCGGACGGCTACCTCGCCAACGGTTCCGAGCCGTGGCGGATCCCCGAGGTCGCGGACCTGCCGGACCTCAGGGTGCAGTTCGCCGCCGGCCCCAACCACGAGCTCGCCGACGGCACCGAGGTGTTCTGGCCCTACAAGCGGGACCCGCTGACCCTGGCCCGCCCGTGGGCCGTCCCCGGCACTCCCGGCCTCGAACACCGCATCGGCGGGATCGAGAAGCAGGACGGCACGGGCAACATCTCCTACGACCCGGCCAACCACGAGTTCATGGTCCGCACCCGCCAGGCCAAGATCGACGGCATCGCCGTGCCCGATGTGGAGGTCGACGACCCGGACGGAGCCCGCACGCTCGTCCTGGGCTGGGGCTCCACCTACGGCCCGATCACGGCCGCGGTCCGCCGGCTGCGGCTCGCCGGCGAGCCGATCGCGCAGGCCCATCTGCGCCACCTCAACCCCTTCCCCAGGAATCTCGGCGAGGTCCTGGAGCGTTACGAGAGGGTAGTGGTGCCGGAAATGAACCTCGGGCAGCTCGCGACCCTGATCCGGGCGAAATACCTGGTCGACGCCCAGTCGTACAACCAGGTCAACGGAATGCCGTTCAAGGCGGAGCAGCTCGCGACGGTTCTCAAGGAGGCCATCAATGACTGAGGTGACCGACGCGGCTCCGGCCCCGACACTGCTGTCGCTGGTGCCCAAGGCCGAGGCCAAGCAGTCCATGAAGGACTTCAAGTCGGACCAGGAGGTCCGCTGGTGCCCCGGCTGCGGTGACTACGCGGTGCTCGCCGCCGTCCAGGGCTTCATGCCGGAGCTCGGGCTGGCGAAGGAGAACATCGTCTTCGTCTCGGGCATCGGCTGCTCCTCCCGTTTCCCGTACTACATGAACACCTACGGGATGCACTCCATCCACGGCCGCGCCCCCGCCATCGCCACCGGGCTGGCCACCTCGCGCCGGGACCTGTCCGTCTGGGTGGTCACCGGTGACGGCGACGCCCTGTCCATCGGCGGAAACCACCTCATCCACGCGTTGCGGCGGAACGTCAACCTCAAGATCCTGCTGTTCAACAACCGGATCTACGGGCTGACCAAGGGCCAGTACTCGCCGACCTCCGAGGTCGGCAAGATCACCAAGTCCACGCCCATGGGCTCCCTCGACGCCCCTTTCAACCCGGTGTCCCTGGCGATCGGCGCCGAGGCCTCCTTCGTCGCCCGGACGGTGGACTCCGACCGCAAGCACCTCACCGAGGTGCTGCGCCAGGCGGCCGCCCACGAGGGCACGGCGCTCGTCGAGATCTACCAGAACTGCAACATCTTCAACGACGGCGCCTTCGAGGTGCTCAAGGACAACGAGCAGGCCCAGGAGGCCGTGATCCGGCTGGAGCACGGCCGGCCCATCCGTTTCGGGGCCGACGGCGCCAAGGGCGTCGTCCGAGACCCGGCCACCGGCGACCTGGAGGTCGTCATGGTGACCCCCGAGAACGAGTCGCGCGTCCTGGTCCACGACGCGGACGCCACCAGCCCGACCACGGCCTTCGCCCTGTCCCGGTTGGCCGACCCCGACACCCTGCACCACACCCCGATCGGGGTGTTCCGCAGCGTCCGGCGGCCCGTGTACGACACGCTCATGGCCGACCAGCTCGACCTGGCGATCGACCGCAGCGGCAAGGGCGACCTGGGCGCGCTGCTGACCGGCAACGACACCTGGACGGTCGTCGGCTGACCGGTGCCGTGCGAGCGGCACCGGCGGCGTAGCCGTCGTCACGGAGCCCGGACCTCCCCGGAGGCCCGGGCTCCGTCGCGTACGGGGACGGATCGCGCACCAGCTGCCCGGCGCGCGGTGGACGTTTCCCGAAGTGTCATGAGTATCTCGCCGTAACGGGCATGACATCCGGCTCTCTCGGCGTTACCGTCGTGAAGTTGGCTTGAAGTCGTACAGGAGGCCCCGTGAAGGCAGAGAACGAGCAGCGCACGGGTTTGCTCTACGGATTCGCCGCATACGGGATGTGGGGGCTGGTCCCCCTCTTCTGGCCGCTCCTCAAGCCCTCCGGAGCCGTCGAGATCCTCGCCCACCGCATGGTGTGGTCCCTGGCCGTGGTCGGCTTGGCGCTCCTCGCCCTGCGCCGCTGGGGGTGGATGGCGGAGCTGCTGCGCCAACCCCGCAAACTGGCCCTGACCACGCTCGCCGCCTCGGTGATCGGTGTGAACTGGGGCCTGTACATCTGGGCCGTCAACAACGGCCACGTCGTCGAGGCCAGCCTCGGCTACTTCATCAACCCGCTCGTCAGCATCGCCATCGGTGTGCTGGTGCTCGGTGAACGGCTGCGCCGCGCGCAGTGGGTGGCCGTCGGCATCAGCCTCGCCGCCGTCCTGGTCCTCGCGGTCGGCTACGGGCGTCCGCCGTGGATCTCGCTGGCCCTCGCCTTCTCCTTCGCCACCTACGGGCTGATCAAGAAGAAGCTCAACATGGGCGGCCTCGAATCGCTCGCCGCGGAGACCGCCGTGCTGTTCCTGCCCGCCCTCGGCTATGTGCTGTGGCTGGGGGTCCAGGGGCAGTCCACCTTCACGACGCAGGGGGCGGGGCACTCCGCCCTGCTCGCCGCGACCGGCCTGGTCACCGCGCTCCCGCTGGTGTGCTTCGGCGCGGCCGCGATCCGGGTCCCGCTGTCCACCCTGGGGATGCTCCAGTACATGGCCCCGGTGTTCCAGTTCGGGCTCGGCGTCCTGTACTTCCACGAGGCCATGCCGCCCGAGCGGTGGGCCGGGTTCTCGCTGGTGTGGGCCGCGCTCGCGCTGCTGACCTGGGACGCCCTGCGCACCGCGCGGCGGTCGCGGAGCAGGGTCGAGGTGGCGCCGCCGGTGGTGGCCGCGCCGACCCGCGAGCCCGCGTAACACCGCTCTCCCCACCCTCACGATCCCCGGTACGCAGCGTGCGTACCGGGGATCGTCCGTTTTCCGAACCACCCTGACCGGATTGTGGTCTTGACGGATAGTCACACTCTCGCCGACCATCAGGCTCGCACTGACGCACTAACGCTCACCTGCTCTATCCCCACCTGTTCCGTCACATCCCCGCGGAATTCCGGAGCCCCCACATGAGCCTGTCCGTCTCTCGGCGCCTCGCTGCCGTGACCGCCTTCGCGGTCGCGGGCCTGTTCGCCGCCACCGCCCCCGCCGCACTCGCCGCCCCCACGGCGGTCACCGCGGCGCCGACGCCGCCCGACATCCCCCTGGCCAACGTCAAGGCCCACCTGTCGCAGTTCTCGACGATCGCCGCCAACAACGGCGGCAACCGCGCGCACGGCAGGCCCGGGTACAAGGCCTCCATCGACTACGTGAAGGCCAAGCTCGACGCCGCGGGCTTCACCACCGCGCTGCAGACCTTCACCTCCAGCGGCGCCACCGGCTACAACCTGATCGCCGACTGGCCGGGCGGCGACCCGAATTCGGTCCTGATGTCCGGCGCCCACCTGGACTCCGTGACCTCGGGTGCGGGCATCAACGACAACGGCTCCGGTTCCGCGGCCGTCCTCGAAGCCGCGCTCGCCGTCTCCCGGGCCGGCCTCCAGCCCACCAAGCACCTGCGCTTCGGCTGGTGGGGCGCGGAGGAGCTGGGCCTGATCGGGTCCAAGCACTACGTCAACAACCTGCCGGCCGCGGAGCGCTCGAAGTTCGCCGGCTACCTGAACTTCGACATGATCGGCTCGCCGAACCCGGGCTACTTCGTCTACGACGACGACCCGACCATCGAGCAGACCTTCAAGAACTACTACGCCGGCATCGGCGTAGCGACGGAGATCGAGACCGAGGGCGACGGGCGCTCGGACCACGCGTCCTTCAAGAACGTGGGCATCCCGGTCGGCGGCCTCTTCACCGGCGCCAGCCGGACGAAGACGGCGGCGCAGGTGCAGAAGTGGGGCGGCACCTCCGGTCAGGCCTTCGACCGCTGCTACCACTCCTCGTGCGACAGCCTGACGAACATCAGCGACACCGCCCTGGACCGTAACTCGGACGCCGTCGCCTACGCGATCTGGAACCTCGGCGCCACCACCCCGGTCCCGCCCGGCCCGTCCTTCGAGAACACCGCGGACGTGAACATCCCGGACTCCCCGGCCGCCGCGGTGACCTCGTCGATCACCGCCTCCGGCGTCGCCGGCAACGCGCCCGCCACCACCAAGGTCGACGTGAACATCGTCCACACCTACCGCGGTGACCTGGTGATCGACCTGCTGGCGCCGGACGGCACGGCGTACCGGCTGAAGAACTCCGGTTCCGACTCGGCCGACAACGTGGTCGCCTCGTACACGGTGAACGCGTCGAGCGAGGTCGCCAACGGGGTCTGGAAGCTCCAGGTCAAGGACGTGGCGGCGCAGGACGTCGGCTACATCAACAGCTGGAGGATCACCTTCTAGGAGATCGCCCCACCGCCCCGCCGGCCCCGGCCGGCGGGGCTACGCGTCCTCCGCGCGGCTCCGTAGCGAGGCGGGCAGCGGTTCCCGCATCCGGGCGCGCAGCTCCCGCGCCACCGCACCGATGTCCGCGCGGCCCAGCTTCGCCGCCTCGACGAGATCGCCGAGCTCCTCCGGCGAGGGCAGCTGCTCGGCTCCGGCGACCCGCAGGTACGAGCGGGTCGCCGCGGCCGCGTAGAACTCGTTCATCGGGGATTCCAGCGCCGGGCACACCGCGAGGGTGTGCAGAAACGCGGCGGCCCGCCACGCGGTGTCCGGGGCGGGCTGTTCGGGTACCAGGACGAGGTCGTTCTGGTGGCGGGCGACGGCCGCGGCCACCCCGGAGGGGTCCCACACGGCGGGATCGGACGGGAGATGGTGGGCCAGAGCGGTCCAGGCCCACTCCATGGTGATCTTCAATTGCCGAACCGCTCCTGGAAGTAGCCCCAGTGGTCGGCGAACTCGTCGATTCCGGACAGGAAGCTCTTGCGGTCCTCGTCCAGTTCGCGTTCGGTGACCTCGGTGATCAGAGCGGTGACCGTCGTGCCCATGGCCGCCGCGCGCGCCTTGAGGCGTTCGTGGAACTCTTCGTCCAGGCGGATGGTGACGTGTCTCGACATACCCCACACCGTACAGCGGGTGCGCTGTACGGCGGGGCGGAATGCCGCGGGGGTGGGCAGGGACACAGTCCCCGCCCACCCCCGGTGGCGGCGCCGCCGCGCGGCGCCTACTTGTTCGCGTCGGCCGCCTTCACCAGCGCGTCCTTGGTGACCGCGCCGACGTAGACCTTGCCGTCGTCCGTGATCAGGGCGTTGACCAGGCGGGTCGACAGGACCCGGCCCTCACCGAAGGTCCCGGTGACCTTGTCCCCGAGAGAGTCCAGGAACTGCTGGGCCTCCTTGGGAGCGTTCTTGTCGTTCTGGCCGCCCTTGAGGTCCTGGAGGCCCTTGCCCGCTCCGGAGTCGATCCGAGCGATGGTCGCCCAGCCCTCGCCGAGCACCGACATGTCGCCCTTGCCGTTCGGCCCGCCGAGCAGGTCTCCCAGGCCCGGGAGGGACTCCAGCGCCTTGAAGCCCTCGTCCTTGTGCTCGCGGCCGGCCGCGTCGGAGCCCTCCGTCACCTTGGCGCCCTTGGGCGGGGTGAAGGCGAAGGTGTCGGCGGACGGCTTGGCGAAGTCCACCTTGGTGAAGCCCGCGTCCACGATCGGCTTGCCGCCCTCCGTGGAGAGCACCTGCACGCGCAGCGGCACGCCGTTCTTCGCGTCCACCGCGATCTGCACCGAAGCGACCGTGGAACCGCTCTGCTTGGGCTTGAGCACCAGCTGGTAGGCGTCCCGGCCGGCGACCTGGGCGGTGTCGCCCACGCTGACGTCCGTGGTGGGGCCGGCGGCCTTCAGGACCTCCTCGGCGAGCTGCTGGGGCGAGGCGGCCAGGCGGTCGCCGGTCTTGCGCTCCTTGGCCTCGTCGCCGCCCGTCCGCGCGGGGGCCTTCTCGTGGAAGACCTCGTTCGACTTGGAGTCGTAGCCCCACACGTCGTCGCCGTTGTGGACGAGGCTGTACTCGTCCTTGCCGTCGAGGAAGGTGAGCCTCTGGCGGTCCGGGCCGTCGGCGGCGACGCGGAAGGTGTGCGTGCCGTTGGCCAGCTGCGCGACCTTGTCCTCCGGGTTCGCCGAGCCGCCCGCGACGCCGCCGCCGCCGAGCAGGCCGGAGGCGATCTTCGGCAGGCCCAGGTCGGTGCTGAGCCGGGCCGTGCCGGACAGCTGCTGCACCTCCGAGGCGGCCACCTTCTCGATCAGCTGCTGCGCCGTCACCTTCGGAAGGTCGGGTCCGCCGGCGTTGGCGAAGGCCGGGACCATCGCGACGGTCGCCGCGGCCACACCTGCCACCGCGACCGGTACGGCGTACCGGGCGACCTTGCGAGAAGTCTTCGTGTTCGCTGACATGTCAGTGCCCTGCCCTCTGTGTCGACGGCGGCGACCCCCGTGTCGCCGCGCTCACCCGATCTGGTGGGGTTTTATGACTCCATCTGATCAAAACGGCGGCCCGAAGGCGTCAGCCCCGGGACTCAACTGTGGGTACGACCGTGGGATGACACGGCGAGGGCCCCGCCGCCCCGACCCGTAGGGGTCGCCGGGCGGAAGGGCCCGTTCCGTCGTCGCGGGGGCGGGGACGCCCCGGCGGGGCGGCGCAGCCCGGCGCGGGCGTCAGCCGGCGCGGTGGACCACCGCGTCGCAGAGCTCCTCCAGTGCCGCCTTCGCGAAGCACTCGGGAAGCGGGGCGAGCGTGGCGCGCGCGTCCTCCGCGTAGCGAATGGTGTCGCGGCGGGCCTGCTCCAGGGCGGGATGCGCGCGCAGCCGGGTCAGCACCTCGGCGTGGCGGGCGTCGTCCGTCAGGTCGCCGTCCAGCAGCCGTACGAGCTCCAGGTCCTCGGGCCGCCCGTCCCGCGCCGCCATCTCGCGCAGCCGCAGCACGGGCAGCGTCGGGATGCCTTCGCGCAGGTCGGTGCCCGGCGTCTTGCCCGACTCGTGCGCGTTGGAGGCGATGTCGAGGACGTCGTCGGCGAGCTGGAAGGCGGTGCCGAGGCGCTCGCCGTACTGCGTCAGGATGTCGACGACGGACTCGTCGGCGCCGGACATGAGCGCGCCGAAGCGGCCGGAGACGGCGATCAGCGAGCCGGTCTTGCCGGCGATGACGTCGAGGTAGTGGGCGACCGGGTCACGGCCGTCGCGCGGGCCGGCCGTCTCCAGGATCTGCCCCGTCACCAGCCGCTCGAAGGCCTCGGCCTGGATGCGGACGGCCTCGGGGCCGAGGTCGGCCAGGATGTGCGAGGCGCGGGCGAACAGGAAGTCACCCGTCAGGACGGCCACCGAGTTGCCCCAGCGGGCGTTCGCGCTCTCCACCCCGCGCCGTACGTCCGCCTCGTCCATGACGTCGTCGTGGTACAGCGTGGCCAGGTGCGTGAGCTCCACCACCACGGCGGACGGCACGATCCCCGGCGCGTACGGGTCGCCGAACCGGGACGCGAGCATCACCAGCAGCGGGCGGAAGCGCTTGCCTCCGGCCCGCACGAGGTGCTGCGCGGCCTCGGTGATGAAGGGGACTTCGCTCTTGGTGGCCTCCAGCAGACCCGCCTCGACGGCGGCCAGTCCGGCCTGGACATCGGTCTCAAGAGCCTGGTCCCGCACGCTCAGTCCGAACGGCCCGACGACGGTCACGAGGGGTACTCCTGTCTGCTGACGATCACGCTGACGATCACCTGGATTGTCGATGTGTCGCTGCCATCACTCAAGCCAGCGTATCGGGTCCGTTTTCGATCACCGAGAGCGCCTGTCCGGCCACCACGCGCGCACTGCCTGTTAAGCACCGGTATGTTCTTGAGGAGTCGAAACAACCGGAGAATCCATTGTGTCCAGAGTTGCGCCCACCGTGGAGGGGCCCGGGAGTCCGGGGGCCCGGCGACCGACCGGCCGCCACCGGGCGACGACCGGAGTGACGAAGATCATCGGCGGCCGCCCCACCGGCCCGCGGGCCGCGGCCGCGGCGCACGACGCACCCCGTCCACTGCGGCGATTGGCGACTGAACTCTCATGATCATCCGCACCGAGTTCCCGTACGCGACCACGCGCGAGGATGTCCGGATCCCGCTGCCCGACGGCGTGGAGCTGTACGCCCGGATCTGGCGCCCCGTCACCGGCGAGCCCGTGCCGGCGCTGCTGGAGTACCTCCCGTACCGCCTCACGGACCGGACCGCGCCGCGCGACCGCCAGCGCCACCCCTGGTACGCGGGGCACGGCTACGCCTCCGTACGGGTCGACGTGCGCGGCCACGGCTGCAGCGGGGGCCGGCCCGGAGACGAGTACAGCGCCCGCGAGCTGGCCGACGGGGTCGCGGTCGTGGAGTGGCTGGCGGCGCAGCCGTGGTGCACGGGGTCCGTGGGCATGTTCGGCATCTCCTGGGGCGGCTGCAACTCCCTCCAGATCGCCGCGCTCGCCCCCGGGCCCCTGAAGGCGATCGTCACCGTGTGCTCCACGGACGACCGCTACGACAACGACGTCCACTACATGGGCGGCTCGGTCCTGGCCGTCGACATGCACGCGTGGGCGGCGACCATGCTGGCCTTCGCCGCCCGCCCGCCGGACCCCGAGTTCGTCGGCGACGGCTGGCGCCGGCAGTGGCTGGACCGCCTGGACGCGGTCGAACCGCTGATCCACACCTGGCTCTCGCACCAGACCCGCGACGACTACTGGCGCCGCGGCAGCGTCTGCGAGGACTACGGGGCGATCGGCGCCGCGGTCCTCGCGGTCGGCGGCTGGCACGACCCGTACCGGGACACCGTGCTGCGGCTGGTCCAGCACCTGCCGTCCACCCGCGTCCGGGGCCTGATCGGCCCGTGGTCGCACCAGTACCCGGACCGGGGGCTGCCGCCGGGTCCGGCGATCGGCTTCCTCCAGGAGACCCTGCGCTGGTGGGACCACTGGCTCAAGGGAGTCGACAACGGCGTGATGCGCGAGCCGCTGCTCCGCTCCTGGATCAGCGACTCCCACCCGCCCGCGACGGTGTACGACGAGCTCCCGGGCCGCTGGGTCGGGGACCGGTCCTGGCCGTCCGCCGCCGTCGTGCCCGTCCCGTACGGGCTCCAGGGCGCGCCCGTGGAGGTCGCCTCCCCGCAGCACACCGGGCTGGACGCGGGCCGCTTCTTCCCCTTCGGCAACGACTCCGACCTGCCGCCGGACCAGCGGGAGGAGGACGCGAAATCGGCGTGCTTCGAGTTCCCGGTGAGCGGCCGGGAGCCGGTGCGGATCCTCGGACGGCCGTCGGTGACGCTGCGGCTGCGCCTGGACGTGCCGTACGGGCAGGTGGTGGCGCGGCTGTGCGACGTGGCCCCGGACGGCGCGTCGACGCTGGTCACGCGCGGCGCGCTGAACCTCTCGGCCCGCCGGGGCCGGGAGGGGGCCGTGCCGTGGCCCGTGGGCGCGTACGAGGACGTCACCTTCGAGCTGAACGGCATCGGGCACTGCTTCCCGCCGGGACACCGGATCCGGCTGGCGGTGTCCTCGGCCTACTGGCCGTGGATCTGGCCCCGGGCCGGCTCGGAGGCCGGGTGGACCCTGGACCCGGCGGGCAGCACCCTGACGCTGCCGGTGCGCACGCCGTCCCCGGCTGACGAGGGGATCGTCTTCGGGGAGCCGGAGCAGGCGGAGCCGCTGGGAGTCGTGTACCCGGCGACGCTGGACGAGCCGCGGCCGCAACGGCTCGTCGTACGGGACGTCGCTCGCGGGACGTGGCGGCTGGAGGTGGACCCGCGGTACGGGGGCACGCGGGTGTACCCGGACGGGCTGGAGTACGGCGAGGACGCGCTGGAGGTGTACGAGATCCAGGAGGCGGACCCGTTGTCCGCCCGCGCCCGCTCGGACTGGAAGATCCGGCTCCACCGGCCGGAACGGGGGTGGGACGTGCGGGTGGAGACGCGGTCGGAGGTCTCGTGCGACGAGGGCGGCTTCGTGACGTCGAACGAGGTGGTGTGCCGGGAGGGGGACGAGGTGGTCTTCCACCGCACGTGGGAGCGGCGCCTCCCCCGCGCGGCGGGCTGACCCCCGGGCGCTGCGCCCCGACCCCGGGCGGCGCCCCCGGACGAGCCGCACCCGGCACATCACCGGTGGGTGCGGCGTCAGCCGTAGAGGCGTTCCAGGACCACCGCGATGCCGTCGTCCTCGTTCGACAGGGTGACCTCGTCCGCGACGGCCACCAGCTCCTGGTGGGAATTGGCCATGGCCACCCCGTGCGCCGACCACGCGAACATCGGGACGTCGTTCGGCATGTCCCCGAACGCGATCGTCCCCGATCCCGGCACCCCCAGGATCCGCGCCGCCCGGGCCAGCCCGCTCGCCTTGTCGATGCCCGGGGGCTGGAGTTCCACCGTGTGCTCCCCCGCCATCGTGACGTTCACCAGGTCGCCCACCACCGACCGGGCCACCCGCGTCAGCTCGTCGTCGTCCAACTCCGGGTGCTGGAGCAGCACCTTGTTGATGGGGGACGACCACAGGTCGGCCCGGCGCGGCACCCGGACCGTCGGCAGGTGCGGGTGCCACATCCGGTAGCCGGGTTCTATCAGCATCTCCGCGTCCAAACCCTCCTGGTTGACCGCCGCGTAGACCTCGCCGATCTCCGCCTCGATCTTGCCGAGGGCCACTTCGGCGAGCCCCCGGTCCATGGACACGGAGTGCAGGAGGCGGCCGCGCGCCGCGTCGTACACCTGCGCGCCCTGCCCGCACACCGCGAGCCCCGTGTAGCCGAGGCCGTCCAGGACGTGCCGTACTTGGGGGACCGGGCGGCCGGTGACGACGATGTGCCGGGCGCCGGCCGTGCGAGCGGTGGCGAGCGCCTCGTACGAGCGGGCGGAGACGGTGTCCCCGGCGCACAGCAGAGTCCCGTCCAGGTCAGTGGCGATCAAGGCGAAGGGGAGGGCGGAAGTCACGGCGCCAAGGATACGGACCCCTTTGGACAAGTCCTACAAATAGCGCCCGTATCTGGCCTCCCACACACCCCATCAGCCACGTAACGTGTCAACCAGCCACCGGGACACCCCCGGACCGCGTCGAAAGCGAGGCAGCACCCCATGCCCCAGCAGAGCCCCCTCGATGTCCCCGAGGGCGACCCGTTCGGGCCGCACAACCTCCCGTACGGCGTCTTTTCCACCCCGCAGGACCCCGCCCGGCGCCGGATCGGGGTGCGGATCGGCGGGTACGTGCTCGACGCGGGTGCGGCGGCGGTCGCGCTCGGCTCCCCGTACGCCGGGCTGCTCGGGCAGGCCTCCCTGAATCCGCTGCTGGCCGCCGGGCGGACCGCTTGGCGCGACGTGCGCCGCGCGCTGACCGCGTGGGTCACCGACCCCGGTCACCGCCCCGCCGTGGAGCCGCACCTGCTGCCGCTGGACGAGGTCGTGCTGCACCTGCCGTACGAGGTCGCCGACTACGTCGACTTCTACGCGAGCGAGCACCACGCCACCAACGTGGGCCGGATGTTCCGCCCCGACGGGGACGCCCTGACCCCCAACTGGAAGCACCTGCCCATCGGTTACCACGGCCGTGCGGGCACGATCGTGGTGTCCGGGACGGACGTCGTACGCCCCGGCGGCCAGCGCAAGGCACCCACCGACCCGGCGCCCGTCTTCGGCCCGTCCGTCAAGCTCGACATCGAGGCCGAGGTCGGCTTCGTCGTCGGCACCCCCTCGGAGCAGGGCCGGCCGGTGGCGCTGGGCGACTTCGAGGACCACGTCTTCGGGCTCTTCCTCCTCAACGACTGGTCGGCGCGTGACATCCAGGCCTGGGAGTACGTCCCGCTGGGCCCCTTCCTCGGCAAGTCCTTCGCCACCTCCGTCTCCGCCTGGGTCACCCCCCTGGAGGCCCTGGACTCGGCCCGCGTCGCCCCGCCCGCCCGGGACTTCCCGCTCCTGCCCTACCTCGACGACGCGGGCAGCGACCGCCCCGGCGGCTTCGACCTGCACATCACCGTCTCCCTGAACGGGCAGGAGGTGGCCCGGCCGCCGTTCGCGTCGATGTACTGGACCGCCGCCCAGCAGCTCGCGCACATGACCGTCAACGGCGCCTCCCTGCGCACCGGCGACGTCTACGGCTCGGGCACCGTCAGCGGCCCGGAGACCGACCAGCGCGGTTCGTTGCTGGAGCTCACCTGGAACGGCCGCGATGCCATCGAGCTCACCGACGGCAAGCGCACCTTCCTGGAGGACGGCGACACCGTCACCCTCACCGCCTGGGCCCCGGGCCCGGACGGCGTCCGCGTGGGCCTCGGCGAGGTCACCGGCCGCATCGTGGGACGGCACTAGTCCGGTCCTCGGGACGCAGCTCCCCCGCGGGGTGGCGGATCTCTCCGCCACCCCGCCAGAAGCGCAGGTCACAGCCCTGCCCCCGCGGTCCGCGGTGGCGCAACACTGCGGCAACACCATCCGCGGCGGACCGCCGGTACGTTCCCTGCCATGCCAGCCGAACGCACCCGTGAGCACACCGTCCCGGTCGCCGCCGCGCGCCGGCGGCGGCTGCGCGCGGACCAGGCCCGGCAGCTCGCCGACCTCCTGCGCCACCAGATTTTGTCGGGCGGTTACCCCGACGGGGTCCTCCCCCTGGAGGACACCCTCGCCGCCGACTACGGCGCCGGCCGCAACACCGTGCGCCAGGCCCTCGACCTGCTGCGCGGCGAACGGCTCGTGGAGCGCCGGCCGGGCGTCGGCACCGTCGTCGTCTGCGAGAAGTACCCGCACGGCCTGGACCGCCTCCAGGGCCTGGCCGAAACCCTGCACGAGCACGGCCGCGTGACCAACGAGGTCCGTACGGTCGGCCCCGTACGCGCCCCCGCCCCGGTCGCGGGCCGCCTCGGCCTGCCCGAGCACGCCGACGTGCTCTACATCGAGCGGCTGCGGCGCCTGAACGGGCTGCCGCTTTCCCTCGACCTCACGTACGTCCCCATGGACATCGGATCCGAACTGCTGGACTGCGACCTGGAGAACACCGACGTCTTCCGGCTCCTGGAACAGCTCACCGGGCAGCCGCTCGGGCACGCCGAGATCACCCTGGAGGCCGTCAACGCCGACGCGCACTCCTCCGCCGTCCTCCAGGCCCCGCGCGGCGCGGCCGTCCTGATGCTGGAGCGGCTCACCCACCTGCGCGACGGCCGGCCCGTGGACCTGGAGTTCATCCGCTTCCGCGGCGACCGGATCACCATGAGCGGACTCCTGCGCCGCGCCCTCTGAGCCCCTCCCCCGCCCGGCAACGCCCGAGAACCCCGAGAACCCCGAGAACGCCCGAGAACCCCCCTTCCTGGAGACAGCCATGCCTGTGGTCCCCCAGCGCGGCGACGTGCCCGTGACCATCGACGAGTCCCTGTGCATCGACGGCTGCACCCTGTGCGTCGACATGTGTCCGCTCGACTCGCTCGCGATCCGCGAGGACAACGGCAAGGCGTACATGCACGTGGACGAGTGCTGGTACTGCGGCCCGTGCGCCGCGCGCTGTCCCACCGGCGCGGTCACCGTCAACATGCCCTACCTGCTCCGGTGAAAGGTTCCGCTCCCATGCGCAAGAAGGCCCTCGCTCCCGCGCTCGCCCTGCTCGTCGCCCCCCTCGCCTCCGCCTGCGGCAGCGCCTCGGGGGCGCACGGCGCCAAGACGGTCACCGTGACCGTCGGCTACCAGTCCAAGACCATCAACACGGTCACCGCGGGCACGCTCCTGCGCTCCCTCGGCTACTTCGAGCAGGAGCTCGCCGCGCGCGGCAAGAAGGACGGCACCACCTACAAGGTGGACTGGCAGGACTACGCGACCGGTGCCCCGATCACCGCCCAGATGACGGCCGGGAAGATCGACATCGGCTCCATGGGCGATTTCCCGCTGCTCATCAACGCGGCGCGCGGCAAGGAGTTGAAGCAGCCCACCCGGCTGGTCTCCGTGACCGGCTACAACCTGCGCGGGGGCCTCAACACCGTGGTCACCGCCCCGGACTCGAAGCTGGAGACCCTCGCCGACCTGCGCGGCAAGAAGGTGTCGACCAGCGTGGGCTCGGCGGCGGACGGGACCCTCGTACGGGCCCTGCAGCGCGCCGGGATCGATCCGGCCAGTGGCATCCAGAAGCTCAACCAGCAGCCCAGCGTCGGTGCTTCCGCGCTCCAGGCGGGCAGTGTCGACGCGCTGTCGCAGTTCGTGGCGTGGCCGGGGCAGCTCGCCTTCGAGGGACGCGCCAAGGCCCTGTACGACGGCGCCGAGCTGAACCTGCCGACCTTCCACGGGGTCACCGTGCGGGAGGAGTTCGCGCGCGAACGGGCCGGTGTGCTGGACGACTTCCTGCGGGCGCAGCGCCGGGCCACCGACCACCTGCGCGCGGAGCCGGTCGCGGCCGCCGAGTCGGTGGCGAAGGAGACCGGGCTGCCCGCGGAGGTGGTGTACCTCTACAACGGGGCGAACGGCATCGCGACCTTCGACCCGGCCCTGCGCCCGGAGCTGATCGACGCGCTGAAGCAGGACGTACCGGTCCTCAAGGACGCCCAGCTGGTCGGCGACGTGGACGTGGACGCCTTCGTGGACCCCGAGCCGCTGAAGCGGGCCGCGCCGGGGGCGCCGGAGTACCCGAAGGCGACGGCCGCCCGGCCCGAGCTGTGGATCAAGGGGCAGCCGCGCACGACGGCCTTCGACACGCCGCGCGAGCTGCTCCGCGCGGCGCGCGGGGCGGAGGTCCGGGCGGCGTACGTACCAGACGCGGTGACGGGCACGCTCTGGTTCGCGGACAAGGCGGTGTGGGTGGCCGAGGGCCCGGAGCTGCGCGCCTTCGTCACGGCGGCGGGTGCGAAGGCCTACGTGTCCGGGCACCAGGGGTCCGGGGCGCGGATCGTGAGCTTCGCCGAGGCGGGAGCACTGGCGTCATGAGCGCGGGCCGCCGGCTGCTGCGGGCGGGTTCGCTCGGCGGGGCGCTGCTGCTGTGGCAGGCGCTGACCGCGCTGGACGTGAACCTGTGGCTGCGGTTCGAGCAGTTCCCCACCGTGGGCGAGGTGGCGGCGAAGTTCGCGGAGCGGGCGCAGGCCGGCCCGTACTGGGAGGACCTGGCGTCCAGCCTGGGCCGGATCGTGACGGGCTTCGCGCTCGCGGCCGTGCTCGGGGTGGCGGTGGGCACGGCGATCGCCCGGTCCCGGTTCGCGGCCGATCTGCTGGGGCCGCTGCTGGAGGTGGCGCGGCCGGTCCCGGCCATCGCCCTGGTACCGGTGGCGATCCTGCTCTTCCCCTCCAACGAGCAGGGGATCGTCTTCATCACCTTCACCGCGGCCTTCTTCCCGGTGCTGGTCTCGACGCGGCACGCCGTGCGGGCACTGACGCCGGTGTGGGAGGAGGCGGTGCTGACGATGGGCGGGGGCCGGCGGCGCGTGCTGTTCTCCGTGGTCCTGCCGGGGGCCCTGCCGGGCATCTTCGGGGGCCTGTCGGTCGGCATCGGGGTCTCGTGGATCTGCGTGATCTCGGCGGAGATGATCTCCGGCGAGTACGGGGTCGGCTACCGGACCTGGCAGGACTACACGGTGGTCGACTACCCCGGCGTCTTCGTCGGCATGGTCACCATCGGCGCCCTGGGCTGGCTGACCTCGACGGCGGTGGAGCGGGCCGGGCGCCGCCTCACGCGCTGGCTGCCGGCCCGCGCCGCGGACGCGCCGGTACCGCTGCCGCGCCCCGTACCGGCGGCGGCGGGCGCCGGGTCCACGAAGGCACGTATCCGAGAGGTGAGCACATGAGCGTGGATCTGGGCGCGAGCCCGAGCGACACCGCCGTCCCGGACGCCCGCGGGGCGCGGCTCGCGCTGCGCGGCGTGCGACTGGGGCATCGCGGGAGCGTGGTGCTGGACGGCGTCGACCTGGCCGTGGAGGCGGGGGAGGTGCTGGCCGTGGTCGGGCCCTCCGGGTGCGGGAAGTCCACGCTGCTGCGCACGCTGGCCGGGCTGCTGGCGCCCCTCGGCGGGACGGTGGAGCAGGACGGGCTCCCGCTGGCCGGGCCGGACGCCGACCGGGCGCTGGTCTTCCAGGACGACGCGCTCCTGCCCTGGCGGACCGTACGGTCCAACGTGGAACTCCCGCTCGCCATCCGCCGTTCCGCGCGCCCGACCGGAACGGGACCGGCCTGGGCGACCGGCGAGGAGGCCGGCGCGCGGGACCCGGCCGGGCTCTCCGGCAGGTTCCGCCCCGCGGCGCCGGGCCGGCGCGACGAGCGGCGGCGGGTGGCCGGCGCGTGGCTGGAGCGGGTGGGTCTGGCCGACCACGCGCACAAGCTCCCGCACCAGCTCTCCGGCGGCCAGCGCCAGCGCGTGCAGTTGGCACGCGCCCTCGCCGCGCGCCCCCGCGCCGTCCTCATGGACGAGCCCTTCGGCGCGCTCGACGCGCAGACCCGCGCCGAGATGCAGGACCTCCTCGTGGACGTCCTCGCCGGCACCGGCGCGACCGTCGTCTTCGTCACCCACGACGTCGACGAGGCCCTGTTCCTCGGCGACCGCGTCGCCCTGCTGGGCACCGGCGACGTGCTCGCCGTACCGCACCCGCGCGACCGGACCCGGAGCGCGGCGCACGCCGGGCTGCGCGCCCGGATCATCGACTCCCTCTGAAAGGCAGCACCGTGGACATCCCCGCGCTCGGCGACGCCGAGGAACTCTCCTGCGACGTCCTCGTCATCGGCGGCGGCACCGCCGGCACGATGGCGGCGCTGACCGCCGCCGAGCGCGGCGCGCGGGTGCTGCTCCTGGAGAAGGCGCACGTACGCCACTCCGGGGCCCTCGCCATGGGCATGGACGGGGTCAACAACGCCGTCGTCCCCGGCCGCGCCGAACCGGACGACTACGTCGCCGAGATCACCCGTGCCAACGACGGGATCGTCGACCAGTCCACGGTCCGCCAGACCGCGACCCGGGGCTTCGCGATGGTGCGGCGCCTGGAGTCGTACGGGGTGAAGTTCGAGAAGGACGAGCACAACGAGTACGCGGTGCGCCAGGTCCACCGCTCGGGCTCGTACGTCCTGCCCATGCCCGAGGGCAAGGACGTCAAGAAGGTCCTCTACCGGCAGCTGCGGCGGCGCGAGATGCGCGAGCGGATCCGGATCGAGAACCGGGTGATGCCGGTGCGGGTCCTGACCTCGCCCGAGGACGGCCGGGCGGTCGGAGCGGCCGGCTTCAACACCCGGACCGGCGCCTTCGTGACCGTGCGCGCCGGGGCGGTGATCCTGGCGACGGGCCCGTGCGGGCGCCTGGGACTGCCGGCCTCCGGCTACCTCTACGGCACGTACGAGAACCCGACCAACGCGGGTGACGGCTACGCGATGGCGTACCACGCGGGCGCCGCGCTGACCGGGATCGAGTGCTTCCAGATCAACCCGCTGATCAAGGACTACAACGGGCCGGCGTGCGCGTACGTCGCGAACCCGTTCGGCGGCTACCAGGTCAACCGGCACGGCGAGCGGTTCGTCGACTCCGACTACTGGTCGGGGCAGATGATGGCGGAGTTCGCGGCGGAACTGGCCTCGGACCGAGGGCCGGTGTACCTCAAGCTCAGCCACCTCCCGGAGGAGTCGGTGGCCTCGCTGGAATCCATCCTGCACACCACGGAGCGGCCGACGCGCGGGACCTTCCACGCGGGCCGGGGCCACGACTACCGCACCCACGACATCGAGATGCACATCTCGGAGATCGGCCTGTGCGGCGGCCACTCCGCGTCCGGCGTCCGGGTGGACGACCACGCCCGCACCACCGTCCCGCGGCTGTACGCGGCCGGGGACCTGGCCTCCGTACCGCACAACTACATGATCGGCGCCTTCGTCTTCGGCGACCTGGCCGGTGCGGACGCCTCACGCTGGACGGTGTACGAGGGCGACCTGCCGCAGGACCAGCTCGCCGCGGCGCACGAGCTGGTGTACCGGCCGCTGCGCAATCCGCAGGGGCCGCCGCAGCCGCAGGTGGAGTACAAGCTGCGGCGGTTCGTGAACGACTACGTGGCGCCGCCGAAGACGGGCGCGAAGCTGTCGCTCGCCGTGGAGGCGTTCACCCGGATGGAGTCGGAGATCGCGGAGATGGGCGCGCGGACGGCGCACGAGCTGATGCGGTGCGCGGAGGTGTCCTTCATCCGGGACTGCGCGGAGATGGCGGCGCGGTCCTCGCTGGCGCGGACGGAGTCGCGCTGGGGGCTGTACCACGAGCGGCTGGACCATCCGGAGCGGGACGACGCGGGGTGGCTGCACCACCTGGACCTGCGCAAGTCTTCCTCGGGGGCGATGGAGTTCACGGCGCGGCCGGTGGAGCCGTACCTGGTTCCGGTGGACGGCTTCACGCCCACCGGCGGCCCCTCCCGCCACCTGGGTGAGGTGACCCCGCTCCCGACGGCGACGGCGGGCCCCCCGAGCGCGGCCCCGGCGGCGCGCACCGCCCCGGCGGCGGACGGCACGGAGGTGGCGGAGGGCACGGAGGCGGTCCCGGCCGCCGGGGCGGGGGCCGGCGCCTCCTCGCCCCGCATCCTCGAACTGCTCGCCCTGGCCGAGGAGTCGCCTGGGCTGGACGCCCTGCGGCCCTACCTCACCGATCCCGACCCGGCGGTGCGGACGGCCGCCGTGGCGGCGATCGGCGAGACCGTCCCGACCGGGGCGGGCCCGGCGCTGGCGGCCCGCCTGGCCGACGCGGCGCCCGGCGTGCGGGCGGCCGCTGCCGGTGCGCTGCGCGAGCTGCTGGAGGTCCTGCCGGCCGAGGCGGCCCTGGGTGCCGGGCTGCGGGCGGCCCTCGCCGTCCCCGACCCGGCGGTCCGGGCGGCCGCGCTGGAGGCGCTGCGTGCTCTGCGGCTGGGGGACGCGCGACTGTACGCCGCCTCGCTGGGCGACGCCGAACCGGAGGTCCGCATCCACGCGGTGCGGGCGCTGGTGTCGGTGGACGCCGTCGAGGCCCTGGCGGCGGCGGCCTCGGACCCGGCCCGCGAGGTCCGGGTCGCCGTGGCCAAGGGCCTTGCGGCCATCGCCCACCCCGCTCCGGACCCGGCCTCCGCGACGCCACCGGCCACGCCCCGGGCGGAGCCGGACGCACCGCCCGCCCCCCACGGGCCGGGCGGCGTCGGCGAGGCCCGGGCCCGGGCCGGCTCCGCCGTCGTCCGGGCCGCGCTGGGGCCGCTGCTCCGGGACGCGGATCCACTCGTACGGGGGGCCGCGCTCGGGGCGCTGGCCTCGACCGGCTGCCCCGACGGGCACGCGGACACCGCCGTGGCGGCCCTGTCCGATCCCGCATGGCAGGTGCGGGCGGGGGCGGCCGCCGCGCTGTCGGCCGCCGCGCCCGCCACGGCGGTGCCGCCCCTGGCCGCCGCGCTGGCCGACGCCAACGCCGACGTCCGCAAGGCGGCGGTGCTCGCCCTGCTGGCGCACCGGTCCACCGGCGCGGCCCGCGCCGCCCTGGCCACGGCCGTCACCGACCCGGACGCGGACGTCCGCGCCTACGCCGCCCGCGCCGCCTGACCTGACCCCCGCAGCGCGGCGCGCGGCCCGACCCCGGCCCGCGGGCGCGCGGCCGTCACCGCCCCGGACGCGGACGTCCGCGCCTACGCCGCCCGCGCCGCCCGACCCCGGCACCGGGGGCGCGGCCCGACCCCGCAGCGCGGGGTCGGTGTACGCCGGGCGGGCGGCGTGGGCGCGGGGATGGGCCCGGCGCGGCCCGTGCGGCGGGGGGTGCGGGTGATGCTCCTGGGGCCGGCCGCCGCCGCCTCGTCGCGCTCGAATGGGTCGTCACGGACCGCGACGGCAAGGTCGAGACCGACGACGACCGCCCGAGCCTGTGCGGACAGCCCTTCAAGGGGCCGATCCCGGGCCGGTTCAAGGGGCAGAAGACGCATTACGCCCTGCACGTGTGGCTCTGGAAGGACAACCCGGCGGGCCTGTTCGCCACGTTCAACCCGAAGGCGCGCTGCCTCCCCGGCACCACCCGCCCCTGACGCCCCGTCGGCTCCCCCGTGCCCCCGTTTGGGGGCACGGGACGTGCACGTCCCCCGGTACGCCCCGATGGTGGACGAAACGTCCCCGATCGGCAGGAGCACCGATGTCCGCCCGTTCCCGCAAGGCCGTCCTCGTCTTCGCCGCCGCCGCGTCCATAGCCCTGGCCGCGCTCCCCCCGGCGCAGGCCGTGAAGGGCCCGGCGCCCGATCCGAAGGACCGCCGGGCCATGCTCGACCTGGCGACGGCCTACCGGGTGACGGCCAAGTACGCGAACGAGAGGGCGGCGGTCGCGGACGGCTACGTCCGCACCGACGACTGCATGGACAACCCGCGCGGCCCGGGCTCGATGGGCTACCACTACGAGAACAGGTCCCGCTGGGGTTCGACCGACCCGGCGAAGCCGACGGCGATCATCTACGGCCCGGAGAAGGGCCCGGGCGGCGGACGCAAGCTGTACGCGGTCGAGTGGATGGTCGCGGACCCCGACCAGGACCTTGCGACGACGGCCGGCCGCCCCACCATGTTCGGCCTCCCCTTCGACGGCCCGATGCCGGGCCACACCCCGGGGATGCCGAAGCACTTCGACCTCCACCTGTGGGCTTACAAATACAATCCGGCCGGCCTCTTCCACAACTGGAACCCGGCCGTCAAGTGCTCCAAGCACATGACCCACTCGTAGCGGCGGTGCTCCGGGATTCCCCGGCGATACGCTGGCCGCACTCGCGAGACCGCGGCTCATGGGAGCACTGATGAACCCGGAACACAGCTGGCCGATCCCGCCTCCGGGCGGCTGGACCGCGGACGACGTGAACCGGCCGAGGGCCCGACTCCCCCAACGGGAGCCGGGCCCTCGGCCGTGCCGTGCCGTGTACCGGTTCAGCGGACGAACGTGCTCGCCTGCCCCGCCAGTTCCAGGAAGTACTGCGGAGCCACGCCCAGGACGAGGGTGACCGCGACGCCCACCGCGATGGTGGTCATCGTCAGCAGTGAGGGGACGGCCACCGTCGGGCCGTCGGCCTTCGGCTCGCTGAAGAACATCAGGACGATCACGCGGATGTAGAAGAACGCGGCGATCGCGGACGAGATGACGCCGACCACGACCAGCACGCCCGCGCCGCCCTCCGCCGCCGCCTTGAACACGGCGAACTTCCCGGCGAATCCGGAGGTCAGCGGGATGCCCGCGAAGGCGAGCAGGAACACCGCGAACACGGCCGCCGTCAGGGGCGAACGCCGCCCCAGGCCGGCCCACTTGGACAGGTGCGTGGCCTCGCCGCCCGCGTCGCGCACCAGCGTGACCACCGCGAAGGCGCCGATCGTCACGAAGGAGTACGCGCCCAGGTAGAAGAGGACGGACTTGACGCCCTCCGCCGAGGTCGCGATGACACCGGCCAGGATGAAGCCCGCGTGCGCGATCGAGGAGTACGCCAGCAGCCGCTTGACGTCCGTCTGGGTCACGGCGATCACCGCGCCCGCCAGCATCGTGACGATCGCGACGCCCCACATCACCGGCCGCCAGTCCCACCGCAGCCCCGGCAGGACCACGTACAGCAGGCGCAGGAGGGCGCCGAAGGCGGCCACCTTCGTCGCCGCCGCCATGAAGCCGGTGACGGGGGTCGGGGCGCCCTGGTAGACGTCCGGGGTCCACATGTGGAAGGGGACCGCGCCCACCTTGAAGAGCAGGCCCGTCAGGATCAGCGCGCCGCCGATGAGCAGCAGCGCGTCATTGCCCATGGTGGCGGCCAGCGCCGGGTCCATCGCGGCGACCGTGCCGTCCACGACGTCGGCGATCACCGCGTACGAGACCGAGCCCGCGTACCCGTAGAGCAGCGCGATGCCGAAGAGCAGGAAGGCCGAGGAGAAGGCACCCAGGAGGAAGTACTTCACCGCGGCCTCCTGCGACATCAGCCGCTGGCGGCGGGCGACGGCGCAGAGCAGGTACAGCGGGAGGGAGAAGACCTCCAGGGCGATGAACAGCGTCAGCAGGTCGTTGGCCGCCGGGAAGATCAACATGCCGGCGATCGCGAACAGGGCCAGCGGGAAGACCTCGGTGGTCGTGAAGCCCGCCTTGACGGCCGCCTTCTCGCTGTCGCTGCCCGGTACGGACGCCGCCTGGGCGGCGAAGGAGTCCACCCGGTTCCCGTGCGAGACCGGGTCGAGGCGCCGTTCCGCGAAGGTGAACATCGCGACGATCGACGCCAGCAGGACGGTGCCCTGGAGGAACAGGGCCGGACCGTCCACGGCGATGGCGCCCATCGCCGCGATGTGCGCCTTGGTGCCCCCGTACCCGGCGGCCGCGAGGCCGACGACCGCAGCGAAGGCCGAGGCCAGCGCGGCGACGGCGAGGAACACCTGCACGTAGTAGCGGGACCTGCGCGGCACGAAGGCCTCCACCAGGATCCCGACGATCGCCGCGCCCACCACGATCAGCGTGGGCGCCAGCTGCGCGTACTCGATGACCGGCGCCGGGATCCGGTCGACCGGACCCTCCGCCGCCACCGTCAGCAGGCTCTGGGCAGCAGTCACTGCGCTCACTTCGCCGCCTCCCCATTCTTGGCCTCGACAGCCACCTCGGGCTTCGGGTCGGTCAGCTTGACGTCCGACATGGTGTGCTCCACCGCCGGGTTGACGATGTCCGTCAGCGGCTTGGGGTAGACGCCCAGGCCGATCAGGACCGCGATCAGCGGGGCGACCACCAGCACCTCCCGCAGGCGCAGGTCCGGCATGGTGCGGACCTCCTCCGCCACGGGGCCGGTCATGGTGCGCTGGTAGAGCACCAGCGTGTAGAGGGCGGCCAGCACGATGCCGACGGTGGCGACGATGCCGGCGACCGGGTACCGGGCGAACGTGCCGACCAGGACCAGGAACTCACTGACGAACGGCGCGAGGCCCGGCAGGGAGAGGGTGGCGAGGCCGCCGATCAGGAAGGTGCCGGCCAGGACCGGAGCCACCTTCTGCACGCCGCCGTAGTCGGCGATGAGCCGGGAGCCGCGCCGCGAGATCAGGAAGCCGGCGACCAGCATCAGCGCCGCCGTCGACAGGCCGTGGTTGACCATGTAGAGGGTGGCGCCGGACTGGCCCTGGGAGGTCATCGCGAAGATGCCCAGGACGATGAAGCCGAAGTGCGAGATCGAGGCGTAGGCGACCAGCCGCTTGATGTCGCGCTGGCCGACCGCGACCAGCGCGCCGTAGACGATGCTGATCAGCGCCAGGACGATGATCACCGGCGTGGCCCACTTGCTGGCCTCCGGGAACAGCCCGAGGCAGAAGCGGAGCATCGCGAAGGTGCCGACCTTGTCGACGACGGCGGTGATCAGCACGGCGACCGGGGCGGTGGCCTCGCCCATCGCGTTGGGCAGCCAGGTGTGCAGGGGCCACAGCGGGGCCTTCACCGCGAAGGCGAAGAAGAAGCCGAGGAAGAGCAGCCGCTCGGTGTCGGTCGCCATGTCTAGCGTGCCCGCGGCGCGGGCGGCGGCGATCTCCTGGAGCGAGAAGTTCCCGGCGACCACGTACAGCCCGATGACGGCGGCCAGCATGATCAGGCCGCCGACCAGGTTGTAGAGGAGGAACTTGACCGCGGCGTACGAGCGCTGCGCGGCCGCGTTCTCGTCGGACCCGCCCGCCGCGGAAGCGGCTGATCGGGAGGATGTCGCCCGGTCCCCGAAGCCGCCGATGAGGAAGTACATCGGGATGAGCATGGCTTCGAAGAAGATGTAGAAGAGGAAGACGTCGGTGGCCTCGAAGGAGATGATCACCATCGCCTCGACCAGCAGGATCAGGGCGAAGAAGCCCTGCGTCGGCCGCCAGCGCCGGCTCGTGGTCTCCAACGGGTCGGCGTCGTGCCAGCCGGCCAGGATGATGAACGGCATCAGGACCGCGGTGAGCCCGATGAGGACCACGCCGATGCCGTCCACGCCCAGCTCGTAGCGGACGCCGAAGTCGGCGATCCAGGAGCGGGATTCGGTGAGCTGGTAGCGGTCGCCACCGGGCTCGAAGCGGATCGCGACGAGCACGGCCAGGGCCAGTGTCGCCAGCGAGAAGAGCAGCGCGAGCCACTTGGCGGCGGTCCTGCGGGTCGCCGGGACGGCCGCCGTCAGGATGGCGCCGACCGCGGGGACCGCGGCCGTCACCGTCAGAAGCGGGAAGTTCATTTCACACCGCCCTCATCAGCAGGGTCGCGGCGATCAGGATCGCCGTGCCCCCGAACATCGAGACCGCGTAGCTGCGGGCGTAGCCGTTCTGCAGCTTGCGCAGGCGGCCCGAGAGCCCGCCGACCGAGGCGGCCGTCCCGTTGACCACTCCGTCGACCAGGCTGTGGTCGACGTACACGAGCGAGCGGGTCAGGTGCTCTCCGCCGCGCACCAGCACGACGTGGTTGAAGTCGTCCTGGAACAGGTCCCGTCGGGCGGCCCGGGTGAGGACCGAGCCGCGCGGGGCGACCACCGGGACGGGCTTGCGGCCGTACATCGTCCAGGCGACGGCGACGCCGGCGACGAGGACCGCCATGGTGGCCAGCGTCACCGTCAGCGCGCTGACCGGCGGGTGGCCGTGTTCGTAGCCGGTGACGGGCTCCAGCCACTTCAGGAAGCGCTCGCCGATCTCGAAGAAGCCTCCGGCGAAGACCGAGCCGAACGCCAGAATGATCATCGGGATGGTCATCGACTTCGGGGACTCGTGCGGGTGCGGCTCGTGGCCGTCCGCGTTGGGCTGCCAGCGCTTCTCGCCGAAGAAGGTGAGGAGCATGACGCGGGTCATGTAGAAGGCGGTGATGCCGGCGCCCAGGAGGGCGACGCCGCCGAGGATCCAGCCCTGGGTGCCGCCCTTGGCGAAGGCCGCCTCGATGATCATGTCCTTGGAGAAGAAGCCGGACAGGCCGGGGAAGCCGATGATGGCCAGGTAGCCGAGGCCGAAGGTCACGAAGGTGACCGGCATGAACTTCCGCAGCCCGCCGTACTTGCGCATGTCGACCTCGTCGTTCATCCCGTGCATCACGGAACCGGCGCCGAGGAAGAGGCCCGCCTTGAAGAAGCCGTGCGTGACCAGGTGCATGATCGCGAACACGTAGCCGATCGGGCCGAGGCCGGCGGCCAGGATCATGTAGCCGATCTGCGACATCGTCGATCCGGCGAGGGCCTTCTTGATGTCGTCCTTCGCGCAACCGACGATCGCACCGAAGAGCAGCGTGACCGCGCCCACGACGGTGACCGCCAGCTGGGCGTCGGGCGCCCCGTTGAAGATGGCGCCCGAGCGGACGATCAGGTACACGCCGGCGGTCACCATCGTCGCCGCGTGGATCAGGGCCGAGACCGGGGTCGGGCCCTCCATCGCGTCACCGAGCCAGGACTGCAGCGGGACCTGGGCGGACTTGCCGCAGGCGGCCAGCAGCAGCATCAGGCCGATGGCCGTCAGGGTGCCTTCCGACGTTTCGCCGACCGCTCCGAGCACCGGCCCGAAGGCGAAGGTGCCGAACGTCGTGAACATCAGCATGATCGCGATCGACAGGCCGATGTCGCCGACGCGGTTGACCAGGAAGGCCTTCTTCGCGGCCGTGGCCGCGCTGGGCTTGTGCTGCCAGAAGCCGATCAGGAGGTAGGAGGCGAGGCCCACGCCCTCCCAGCCGAAGTAGAGCAGCAGGTAGTTGTCGGCGACGACGAGCAGCAGCATCGCCGCGACGAACAGGTTGAGGTAGCCGAAGAAGCGGCGGCGGCGCTCGTCGTGCTCCATGTACCCGATCGAGTACACGTGGATGAGCGTGCCCACCCCGGAGATCAGCAGGACGAAGGTCATCGACAGCTGGTCCAGCTGGAAGGCCATGTCCGCCTGGAACCCCTCGACGGGGATCCAGGTGAACAGGCGCTGGTGCAGCGTCCGGTCGTCGGCGCCGCGCCCCAGCATGTCGGCGAACAGGGCCGTGCCGATGCCGAAGGAGACGGCCGCGAGCACGGTGCCGATCCAGTGGCCGACCCGGTCGAGGCGCCGGCCGCCGCACAGCAGCACCGCCGCTCCGAGCAGGGGCGCCGCCACCAGCAGCGCAATCAGATTCTCCACTGTGAAACGCCCCTTACAGCTTCATCAGGCTGGCGTCGTCGACCGAGGCCGAGTGGCGGGTACGGAAGAGCGACACGATGATCGCCAGGCCGACCACGACCTCCGCGGCGGCGACGACCATCGTGAAGAACGCGATGATCTGGCCGTCGAGGTTGCCGTGCATCCGGGAGAAGGTGACGAAGGCGAGGTTGCAGGCGTTGAGCATCAGCTCGACGCACATGAACAGCACGATCGCGTTCTTCCGGATCAGCACGCCGGCCGCGCCGATGGTGAACAGCAGGGCCGACAGGTAGAGGTAGTTGACCGGATTCACTGCGAGGCCTCCTCACGGCCGAGGCGTTCCGAGGACGCCTGCTCCAGTGCCTTGAGGTCGTCGAGCGCCTCGCTGGAGACGTCGCGGATCTGGCCGCGGGCGCGCAGGGTCTTGTTGACCGTGAGCTCGGAGGGGGTGCCGTCCGGCAGCAGACCGGCGACGTCCACCGCGTTGTGCCGGGCGTAGACGCCGGGGGCGGGCAGCGGCGGGAGTTGGACGCCCTCGCGGACGCGCTTCTCGGCGAGCTCGCGCTGGGTGGCGGCCCGCTCGGTGCGCTCGCGATGGGTGAGCACCATGGCGCCGACGGCCGCCGTGATCAGCAGCGCGCCGGTGATCTCGAAGGCGAAGACGTACTTGGTGAAGATCAGCTGCGCCAAACCTTCGACGTGTCCGGCGGAGTTGATCCGGCCGAGCCCGTTGAAGTGGGTGAGCCGGGCGTGGCCGATGCCGGCGATCAGCAGGATGCCGAAGCCGAGCCCGCACAGGGCGGCCAGCCAGCGCTGGCCCTTGAGCGTCTCCTTCAGGGAGTCGGCGGCGGTGACGCCGACGAGCATGACCACGAAGAGGAACAGCATCATGATCGCGCCGGTGTAGACGACGACCTGGACGACGCCCAGGAAGTACGCCCCGTTGGCGAGGTAGAAGACGGCCAGGATGATCATCGTCCCGGCCAGGCTGAGGGCGCTGTGCACGGCCTTCTTCATCAGGATCGTGGCCAGGGCGCCGATGACGGCGACCGTGCCCAGGATCCAGAACTGCACGGCCTCGCCCGTGGAGGTGAGGCTTGCGGCGACGGTGCTCACGCGTCCACCTCCTCGTGCCGGGGTCCGCCCGCCGTCGTCCCGTTGTCGGCCGTTCCGTTGTCGGCCGTTCCGTTCTCGGCCGTCCCGTTCTCGGCCGTCTCGCCCTTGGATACGGCGACCTGCCGGGCGGTGCCCGGGGCGGCCCCCGTCACAAGACCCCGGTAGTAGTCCTGCTCGTCCGTGCCGGGGAAGACCGAGTGCGGTGCTTCGACCATGCCCTCGGTGAGGCCGGAGAGCAGTTGCTCCTTGGTGTAGATGAGCGACTCGCGGCTGGAGTCGGCCAGTTCGAACTCGTTCGTCATGGTCAGCGCCCTCGTGGGGCACGCCTCGACGCACAGCCCGCACAGGATGCAGCGGGCGTAGTTGATCTGGTAGACCCGGCCGTACCGCTCACCCGGGGAGTAGCGCTCCTCCTCGGTGTTGTCCGCGCCCTCGACGTAGATCGCGTCGGCCGGACAGGCCCAGGCGCACAGTTCGCACCCGATGCACTTCTCCAGACCGTCGGGGTGCCGGTTGAGCTGATGCCGTCCGTGGAAGCGCGGGGCGGTGGTCTTGCGCTGCTCCGGATACTGCTCGGTGAGCCGCTTCTTGAACATGGCCTTGAAGGTCACGCCGAAGCCGGCCACGGGGTTGTGCCACTTCTCGTCAGACATTTCTCAAGCCTCCTCTCGGTCACTGTCCGTGTTCCCCGTGCCGCCGACCGCCAGCTCCCGCTCGCTGCGGGGCCGTCGGCGGGGTACGGGTGCCAGGTGCTGGCCGGGCTTGGGCGGTACGGGGAAGCCGCCCGCCAACGGGTCGAAGGGCTCGTCGGCCGCGGCCTTGCCGGCCTGCTCGGCGGCCGCCTTCTCGCGTTTGTCGCGGAACAGGTCGGCGACGAAGGAGAGCAGCAGGATCGCCACGACCGCGCCGCCGACGTAGAGGACGATCTCGCTGAAGTCGTAGGCCTCGTTGCGCAGGGCCCGGACGGTGGCGACCAGCATCAGCCAGACCACGGAGACCGGGATCAGGACCTTCCAGCCGAGCTTCATCAGCTGGTCGTAGCGCACGCGCGGCAGCGTGCCGCGCAGCCAGATGAAGAAGAACAGCAGCAGCTGCACCTTGAGGACGAACCAGAGCATCGGCCACCAGCCGTGGTTCGCGCCCTCCCAGAAGGTGCTGATCGGGTACGGGGCCCGCCAGCCGCCCAGGAACAGGGTGACCGAGACCGCCGAGACGGTGACCATGTTGACGTACTCGGCGAGCATGAACAGCGCGAACTTGATGGACGAGTACTCGGTGTTGAAGCCGCCGACCAGGTCGCCCTCGGACTCCGGCATGTCGAAGGGGGCGCGGTTCGTCTCGCCGACCATCGTGATGACGTAGATGATGAAGGAGACCGGCAGGAGGACGATGTACCAGCGGTCGGCCTGGGCCTCGACGATCGCCGAGGTGGACATCGAACCGGAGTAGAGGAACACCGAGGCGAAGGCCGCGCCCATGGCGATCTCGTAGGAGATCATCTGCGCGCAGGAGCGCAGGCCGCCCAGGAGCGGGTACGTGGATCCGGACGACCACCCCGCGAGGACGATGCCGTAGATGCCGACCGAGGCCACCGCGAGGATGTAGAGCATCGCGATGGGCAGGTCGGTCAGCTGCATCGTGGTGCGCTGGCCGAAGATGGAGACCTCGTTGCCCGCGGGACCGAAGGGGATCACCGCGATGGCCATGAAGGCCGGGATCGCCGCGATGATCGGGGCCAGGACGTAGACGACCTTGTCGGCCCGCTTGACGATCACGTCTTCCTTGAGCATCAGCTTCACGCCGTCGGCGAGCGACTGGAGCATGCCCCAGGGCCCGTGCCGGTTGGGTCCGATGCGCAGCTGCATCCAGGCGACGACCTTGCGCTCCCACACGATGGAGAAGAGCACCGTCACCATCAGGAAGGCGAAGCAGAACACCGCCTTGATGACGACCAGCCACCACACGTCCCGCCCGAACAGGGACAGGTCCTCCGCGGCGAGCTGTACGAGGTCACCGTGTACCGCGTTCACGCGCCCACCTCCGCAGGGGTGCCGCCGGCGTCGGCCGGCGTCGCGGGCCCGATCCGGACGAGGGTGCCCGGGCGGGAGCCGGTGTCGGCGAGGACGCCGGAACCGGTGGAGTTCAGCGGGAGCCAGACCACGCGGTCGGGCATCTCGGTGACCCGGAGCGGGAGCCGCACGGTACCGGCGGGGCCGGTCACCGCGAGGACGTCGCCCGTCTTGACGCCCGTCTCGGCGGCCGTGGCGGCCGACAGCCGGGCGCTCGCCTCGTGCCGGGTGCCGGCCAGGGCGTCGTCCCCGTCCTGGAGCCGGCCGAGGTCGAGGAGGAGCCGGTGGCCCGCGAGGACCGCCTCGCCCGCGCCGGGACGGGGCGGCGGCACCGGGTCGGTGGAGTGCTCGGTGGCGAGCTCGCCCTCCCAGGGGCCGAGCCGCTCCAGCTCCCGGCGTACGGCCTGCACGTCGGGCAGGGCGATCGGCCGGTCGGCGGCGTCGGCCAGCATGTGCAGCACGCGGGCGTCGGCGGGGGCGAGGCGGCGGGTCATCTGGTCGGGCTTGAGCGCGGCCTCGAACGGCCGCACCCTGCCCTCCCAGTTGATGAACGCGCCCGCCTTCTCGGCCACCGCGGCGACCGGGAGGACCACGTCGGCGTGGTCGGTGACCTCGCCGGGCCGCAGTTCCAGGGAGACGACGAAGGCCTCCTGGAGGGCGACCCGAGCCCGGGCCGGGTCGGGCAGGTCGGTGACCTCGACGCCCGCGACCAGCAGCGCGGACAGTTCGCGCGAGGCCGCGGCCTCGACGATCTGGCCGGTGTCGCGGCCGTAGCGGTGCGGGAGCTCGTCCAGGCCCCAGGCGGTGGCGACCTCCCCGCGGGCCCGCGGGTCGGTGGCCGGGCGGCCGCCGGGCAGCAGGGACGGCAGCGCGCCCGCCTCGACGGCGGCCCGCTCACCGGCCCGGCGCGGGATCCACACCAGGGCGGCCCCGGTCGCGGCGGCGGCCCGGACGGCGGCGGTCAACGCTCCCGGCACCCCGGCGAGGCGCTCTCCGACCACGATGACGGCGCCGGGCCGGCGCAGCGCGTCGGCCGCGTCCGCGCCACCGGCCTCCAGGCCGGTGCGGGTGGCCAGGGCGTCGAACCACGCGGGCTCGGTGCCGGGGGCGGCGGCCAGCAGGGTGCCGCCGGCCTTCTCCAGGCCGCGGGTGGCGAAGGGGGCGAGGGCGAAGGTCCGCTGCTTGTGCTTGCGGTGCGCCTTGCGCAGCCGCAGGAAGACACCGGGGGCCTCCTCCTCCGACTCGATGCCGGCGAGGAGGACGGCCGGCGCCGCCTCCAGCGAGGTGTACGTGACCCCCGTGCCGTCCAGGTCCTTGCCGGTGCCGGCCACCGCGGCGGCCAGGAAGTCGGCCTCCTCCGCGCTGTGCACGCGGGCCCGGAAGTCGATGTCGTTGGTGTCCAGCACGACGCGGGCGAACTTGGCGTACGCGTAGGCGTCCTCGACGGTGAGCCGGCCCCCGGTGAGCACTCCGGCCCGTCCGCGCGCGGCGGCGAGGCCCGCGGCGGCGGCCTCCAGGGCCTCGGGCCAGCTCGCGGGGGCGAGGATCCCGTCGGCCCCGCGCACCAGCGGGGTGGTGAGCCGGTCGGGGCGCTGCGCGTAACGGAAACCGAAGCGGCCCTTGTCGCAGATCCACTCCTCGTTGACCTCGGGGTCCTCCGCGGCCAGTCGGCGCAGCACCTTGCCGCGGCGGTGGTCGGTCCGGGTCGCGCAGCCGCCCGCGCAGTGCTCGCACACGCTCGGGGAGGAGACGAGGTCGAACGGGCGGGAGCGGAACCGGTAGGCGGCGGAGGTGAGGGCGCCGACGGGGCAGATCTGGATGGTGTTGCCGGAGAAGTACGACTCGAAGGGGTCGCCCTCGCCGGTGCCGACCTGCTGGAGCGCGCCGCGCTCGACCAGCTCGATCATCGGGTCGCCGGCCACCTGCTGGGAGAAGCGGGTGCAGCGCGCGCACAGCACGCACCGCTCGCGGTCCAGCAGCACCTGGGTGGAGAGGGGGACGGGCTTCTCGTAGGTGCGCTTGCGGCCCTCGAACCGGGATTCGGCGTTGCCGTGGGACATGGCCTGGTTCTGCAGCGGGCACTCGCCGCCCTTGTCGCAGACCGGGCAGTCCAGCGGGTGGTTGATGAGCAGCAGCTCCATCACCCCGCGCTGGGCCTTGTCGGCGACCTGGGAGGTGAGCTGGGTCTTTACGACCATGCCGTCCGTGCAGGTGATGGTGCAGGAGGCCATCGGCTTGCGCTGGCCCTCGACCTCGACGATGCACTGGCGGCAGGCACCGGCGGGGTCGAGGAGCGGGTGGTCGCAGAACCGGGGGATCTCGATGCCCAGCTGTTCGGCGGCCCGGATGACGAGGGTGCCCTTGGGGACCGACAGCTCGATGCCGTCGATGGTCAGCGAGACCGTGTTCTCGGCGTCCCGCCGCGACCCCGCGGCGTCTCCGCCACCGGCGGGAGCGTCAGTGGTGACGGTCATGCGTTCACCTCCGTGTCAGCCCAGAGGGTCGACTTCTTGGGGTCGAAGGGGCAGCTCTTGCCCGTGATGTGCTGCTCGTACTCCTCGCGGAAGTACTTGAGCGAGGAGAAGATCGGGCTGGCGGCGCCGTCGCCGAGCGCGCAGAAGGACTTGCCGTTGATGTTGTCGGCGATGTCGTTCAGCTTGTCGAGGTCGGACATGACTCCCTTGCCGGCCTCGATGTCGCGGAGCAACTGGACCAGCCAGTAGGTGCCTTCGCGGCAGGGGGTGCACTTGCCGCAGGACTCGTGCGCGTAGAACTCCGTCCAGCGGGTGACGGCCCGCACCACGCAGGTGGTCTCGTCGAAGCACTGGAGCGCCTTGGTGCCGAGCATCGAGCCGGCCGCGCCGACGCCCTCGTAGTCGAGCGGGACGTCGAGGTGCTCGTCCGTGAACATCGGGGTGGAGGAGCCGCCCGGGGTCCAGAACTTGAGCCGGTGCCCGGGGCGCATGCCGCCGCTCATGTCGAGGAGCTGGCGCAGGGTGATGCCGAGCGGGGCCTCGTACTGGCCCGGGCCCGCGACGTGTCCGGAGAGCGAGTAGAGGGTGAAGCCGGGAGACTTCTCCGTCCCCATCGCCTTGAACCAGTCCTTGCCCTTGTTCAGGATCGCGGGAACCGAGGCGATGGACTCGACGTTGTTGACGACGGTGGGGCAGGCGTAGAGCCCCTCCACGGCGGGGAAGGGGGGACGCAGCCGGGGCTGACCGCGCCGGCCTTCGAGGGAGTCGAGCAGTGCCGTCTCCTCGCCGCAGATGTACGCGCCCGCTCCCGCGTGCACCGTGATGTCGAGGTCGAGCCCGCTCCCCAGGGCGTCCTTGCCGAGGTATCCGGCCTCGTACGCCTCGCGCACGGCTTCGTGCAGGCGCCGCAGGACCGGTACGACCTCGCCGCGCAGGTAGATGAAGGCGTGCTGCGACCGGATCGCGTAGCAGGCGATGATCATTCCCTCGATGAGGGAGTGCGGGTTGGCGAAGAGCAGGGGGATGTCCTTGCAGGTTCCCGGCTCCGACTCGTCCGCGTTCACGACGAGGTAGTGCGGCTTGCCGTCGCCCTGCGGGATGAACTGCCACTTCATGCCGGTGGGGAAGCCGGCGCCGCCCCGGCCGCGCAGACCGGAGTCCTTGACGTACGCGATGAGGTCGTCCGGGGTCATCGCGAGGGCCTTGCGCAGTCCCTGGTAGCCCTCGTGGCGTCGGTAGGTCTCCAGCGTCCAGGACCCGGGCTCGTCCCAGAACGCCGACAGCACGGGAGCGAGGAGCTTCTCCGGGCTCGTACCGTTCTTGCTCAGTTCGGTGGACACGGACATCACTCCCCTCCCTCGGTGTCGGCTCCGCCGCGGGCCTCGCCCCGCGGGTGCACGATCGAGGCGTGCGGGCTCTCGCCGCGCGCGAGGCGCAGCCCGATCAGGGAGGCGGGTCCGGCGCCGCCGGTCGCCTCCACGGCGCCCTCGCGCTCGTCCGGGAAGCCGGCCAGGATCCGGGCGGTCTCCTTGTACGTGCACAGCGGCGCGCCCCGGGTCGGCTCGACCGGGCGGCCGGCCAGCAGGTCGTCGACCATGGCCTTGGCGGACTCGGGGGTCTGGTTGTCGAAGAACTCCCAGTTCACCATCACCACGGGGGCGAAGTCGCAGGCCGCGTTGCACTCGATGTGCTCCAGCGTGACCTTGCCGTCGGCGGTGGTCTCGTTGTTGCCGACCCCGAGGTGCTCCTTGAGCTCCTCGAAGATCGCGTCGCCGCCCATCACCGCGCACAGGGTGTTGGTGCACACCCCGACCTGGTAGTCCCCGGAGGGCTTGCGCCGGTACATCGTGTAGAAGGTGGAGACCGCGGTGACCTCCGCCGTGGTCAGGCCCAGTACCTCGGCGCAGAAGCGGACGCCGGTGCGCGAGACGTAGCCCTCCTGCGACTGGACGAGGTGCAGCAGGGGCAGCAGCGCGCTGCGGCTGTCCGGGTAGCGCGCGATGACGTCCCTGGCGTCCGCTTCGAGGCGCTCGCGCACCTCCGCCGGAAAGTCGGGGGCCGGCAGCTGGGGCATACCCAGCGAGATCTCTGTCATCGGTCGACGCCTCCCATCACGGGGTCGATGGAGGCGACGGCGACGATGACGTCGGCGACCTGGCCGCCCTCGCACATCGCGGCCATGGCCTGCAGGTTGGTGAAGGACGGGTCGCGGAAGTGGACCCGGTAGGGGCGGGTGCCGCCGTCGGAGACGACGTGGACGCCGAGTTCGCCCCTGGGGGACTCGACGGCCGCGTACGCCTGCCCGGCCGGTACCCGGAAGCCCTCGGTCACCAGCTTGAAGTGGTGGATGAGGGCCTCCATGGAGGTGCCCATGATGTTCTTGATGTGGTCGAGCGAGTTGCCGAGCCCGTCCGGGCCCATCGCCAGCTGCGCCGGCCAGGCGATCTTCTTGTCGGCGACCATGACCGGTCCGGGCTCCAGCCGGTCCAGGCACTGCTCGACGATGCGCAGCGACTGGCGCATCTCCTCCAGCCGGATCAGGAACCGCCCGTAGGAGTCGCAGGTGTCGGTGGTCGGGACGTCGAACTCGTAGTCCTCGTAGCCGCAGTACGGGTCCGACTTGCGCAGGTCGTGCGGAAGACCGGCGGAGCGCAGGACGGGGCCGGTGGCGCCGAGGGCCATGCAGCCGGTCAGGTCGAGGTGGCCGACGTCCTGCATGCGGGCCTTGAAGATGGGGTTGCCGGTGGCGAGCTTGTCGTACTCCGGCAGGTTCTTCTTCATGGTCTTGACGAACTCGCGGAGGTGGTCGACGGCGCCGGGGGGCAGGTCCTGCGCGAGACCGCCGGGGCGGACGAACGCGTGGTTCATGCGCAGACCGGTGATCAGCTCGAAGATGTCGAGGATCAGCTCGCGGTCCCGGAAGCCGTAGATCATGATCGTGGTCGCGCCGAGCTCCATGCCGCCGGTGGCGATGCACACCAGGTGGGAGGAGAGCCGGTTGAGCTCCATCAGCAGGACGCGGATGACGGTGGCGCGGTCCGGGATCTGGTCGGTGATGCCGAGCAGCTTCTCGACGCCGAGGCAGTACGCCGTCTCGTTGAAGAACGGCGTCAGGTAGTCCATGCGCGTCACGAAGGTGGTGCCCTGCGTCCAGTTCCGGTATTCGAGGTTCTTCTCGATGCCGGTGTGCAGGTAGCCGATGCCGCAGCGGGCCTCGGTGACCGTCTCCCCGTCGATCTCCAGGATCAGGCGGAGCACTCCGTGGGTGGAGGGGTGCTGGGGGCCCATGTTGACGACGATGCGCTCGTCGTCGGCCTTGGCGGCCGACCGGACGATCTCGTCCCAGTCGCCGCCGGTGACGGTGTAGACGGTGCCTTCGGTGGTCTCGCGCGCGGAGGCGTGGGCGGAGGCGTGGTGTGGCGTGGACATCAGCTGTACGACCTCCGCTGGTCGGGAGCCGGGATCTGGGCGCCCTTGTACTCGACGGGGATGCCGCCGAGCGGGTAGTCCTTGCGCTGGGGGAAGCCCTGCCAGTCGTCCGGCATCATGATCCGGGTCAGGGCCGGGTGGCCGTCGAAGACCAGGCCGAAGAAGTCGTACGTCTCGCGCTCGTGCCAGTCGTTGGTCGGGTAGACCGGGACGAGGGTAGGGATGTGCGGGTCGGCGTCCGGGACGGAGACCTCCAGCCGCAGCACCCGACCGTGGGTGAGCGAGCGCAGGTGGTAGACGGCGTGCAGCTCGCGGCCCTTGTCGCCGGGGAAGTGCACGCCGGAGACGCCGGTGCACAGTTCGAAGCGCAGGGCCGGGTCGTCGCGCAGGGTGCGCGCGACCCGGACGAGGTGCTCGCGGGCGATGTGGAGGGTGAGTTCGCCCCGGTCGACCACGGTCTTCTCGATCGCGTTCTCGGGGACCAGGTCCTGCTCCTCCAGGGCGCCCTCCAGCTCGTCGACGACCTCGTCGAAGTACGAGCCGTAGGGCCGGGCGGACGCGCCCGGCAGGGCGATCGTGCGGACCAGGCCGCCGTAGCCGCTGGTGTCGCCGCCGGCGGCGGCGCCGAACATGCCCTTGCGGACCCCGATGACCTCGGGGCCCTGTGCGCGCGGGGCGGGGACGTTGCCGCCGTTGCCCGCGTCGGTGCCGTTCGCCGGCTCTTGGGTCTCGCTCACCGGAGCAGCCCCTTCATCTCGATCAGGGGGAGCGCCTTGAGGGCCGCCTCCTCCGCCTCGCGTGCCGCCTCTTCCCGGTTCACGCCGAGCTTGGCGCCCTGGATCTTCTGGTGGAGCTTGAGGATCGCGTCCATCAGCATCTCCGGGCGCGGGGGGCAGCCGGGCAGGTAGATGTCCACCGGGACGATGTGATCGACACCCTGGACAATCGCGTAGTTGTTGAACATTCCGCCCGAGGATGCACAAACCCCCATGGAGATGACCCATTTGGGAGCGGGCATCTGGTCGTACACCTGCCGCAGCACGGGCGCCATCTTCTGGCTGACCCGGCCGGCCACGATCATCAGATCGGCCTGGCGGGGTGAGCCGCGGAAGACCTCCATGCCGAAGCGGGCCAGGTCGTACCGGCCCGCTCCGGTGGTCATCATCTCGATGGCGCAGCACGCGAGGCCGAAGGTCGCGGGGAAGACGGATGACTTGCGCACCCAGCCCGCGGCCTGTTCGACGGTGGTCAGCAGAAAGCCGCTCGGCAGCTTCTCTTCCAGTCCCATGGAAAATTCAGCCCCTCAGTCCCATTCCAGGCCGCCGCGGCGCCAGACGTAGGCGTAGGCGACGAAGACGGTGAGCACGAAGAGCAGCATCTCGACGAGCCCGAAGATCCCCAGGGAGTCGAAGGTGACGGCCCAGGGGTAGAGGAAGACAACTTCGATGTCGAAGACGATGAAGAGCATCGCCGTCAGGTAGTACTTGATGGGGAAGCGGCCGCCGCCGGCCGGCAACGGCGTCGGCTCGATGCCGCACTCGTAGGCTTCGAGCTTCGCCCGGTTGTACCGTTTTGGGCCGATCAGCGTGGCCATGACCACGGAGAAGATCGCAAACCCTGCGCCGAGGGCGCCGAGCACGAGGATGGGCGCGTACGCATTCACGCTCCTCGCTCCTTCCAGTCGTCCTTGACCGTTGGACCGCTGCGCCGGCCGGAGCCCCTCCAGCGGTGACCGGGGGCGTGTCCCGCCTCGCGAAGATCGTGTACATGTGAGGCAGTTCACAAGCCGGACTGCTGCGCATCTTATGCCCGCTCGTCTGTGATCTGCGACACGGGTTGCAAGACCGCGTTTGTGATCTCCACCACCTGACGAACGATCATCAAGTCCAATGAGTGGTGATCTTCATACGTGAAGCATCCACATGATCACCAAAGGTGACATCCGGCCGCGTTACCGCAGGTAGAGGGCAGGGTGCCCTATCAAAAAATGGCCCCTGCACGCAAATTGGCACCCTCGGATGCCGGGTGGTATGGGGATCCGGGTCCCCCGGGCGGGGGAGGCTCCGCGTACGGAGGTGGACGCGGGGGCGCGCGGGGACCGACCGCGGTCGCGGACCGTGTGCATCCGTTCACGAGCCGCTTCCGGTGGACGGGTCGGTGGTCGCCGCGTACGAGGACCTGCCCCACGCGTACCCGCGTCCGGGGCGTCCCTCACCCCGGGGTCGATCACGGTCCGGTTCACAGCGAGGTCACGACCGGGCCACGGCGACCCCGCGGCGAGACACGACTGTGACCTGCGCCACACGGAATCCGCGCCACCGAAAGAGGGCTTGGCCAACAGTGCGCCGGAATGGTAGGCCCGGGATCAATTAGGACTTAATGCTGAAACCCCATGATCACAGCCTTGTGAATGCATGTCCGTTTAGCCCGTTACGGCGTCAATAAGAGGCGAGGCGCGCCCGGTTCGTGCCATTCGCGCACAACTGTGGCGCACCCCACGTTTCTTGAAGGGAACCCTGCCCCCCTGATAGCGGTTGTACTCATGTCCCACACCGCTCACATACCCAGCCACCGGAAGCCCCGCCGCAGCGCCTCGAAGCTCGCGGTCCGCGCCGGAGTTGCCGGTGGCGTCCTCAGCACTCTCGCCATGGCCGGCACCGCGAGCGCGTCCCCGTCCGCCGAGCCCGTGGCCGAGACGACGCTCGAAATGCCGGTCCTCAACCTGGACCTGGGCGCCGAGGTCTCCTCCGCCGTCACCAAGGCGGCCGAGAACACCCGCGCCGCGGCCGTCGAGGGCGAACTGACCGCCCAGGAGGAGAGCGCCCGCACCGGCGCCGCCGCCGAGGCGAAGAAGGCCAAGGAAGACGCCCAGCAGAAGGCCGACGCCGAGAAGAAGGCGAAGGACGAGGCCGACCGCAAGGCCGCGGCCGAGCGCGCGGACCGCAGCACGGCCCGCGCCTCCCTGGCGACCGCCTCCGCGCCCGCCTCCAACGCGGGATCCACCGCCAAGAGCTCCGGAAGCTCCGTCAGCGCCCCGGCCACCGGCTCGGCCGCGGCCATCGTGAACTTCGCCCGCGCGCAGGTCGGCAAGGCGTACGTGATGGGCGGCACCGGCCCGTCCTCCTTCGACTGCTCCGGCCTCGTCCAGGCCGCCTACCGCCAGGCCGGCATCTCCCTGCCGCGCATGTCCCAGGCGCAGTCCACGGCCGGCACGTCGGTGTCCCTGAACGCCCTCCAGCCGGGCGACATCCTGTACTGGGGCGCCAAGGGCAGCGCGTACCACGTCGCCGTCTACGTCGGCGGCGGCAAGTTCGTCGGCGCGCAGAACTCCGGCACGGGCATCGTCGAGCGCTCCCTGAGCTACGACAAGCCGACGGGCGCCGTCCGCGTCCTCTGAGGCCTCCCCCGGCCTCCGGTGACGCTGTGGGCCCCGCCGGCCTCCCGTGACGCCGCAGGCCTCCCCGGCCTCTCCGGCCTCGTGACGCCGCAGGCCTCCCCGGCCTCTCGTGACGTGGCGTCGACCGGCCTCCCGGGGCCCTCTGAGCACCGCTCGGGCGCCGGAACCGCCGTTGTAGGCCCGAGGGCCGGTACTCCCCCGCTCGGGGGCGGAGTACCGGCCCTCGGGCCGTTCCGGACCCCTCGCGCCGCACCCGCCCGGGGCCCCGCGAAGGTGGCCGCGCCCGCCCGGCCGCGCGCCCGCGGGAGCTGGAGACCCGTGACCCGACGGCTGTACGGACGCCCGCACTCCGGCGCCCCCGCCGCCCACCCGGCCGCGCTCGGTCCTACCTGCTCGCCGTCGGCGCCTTCGGAGCCACCCTGCTTCCACTGAGGCTGGGTGCTGCACCCGAGATTTTTCCTACCGGCGGTGTTACGTTTTAGGTATGAGCAGCCACGTAGCGCCCCAGCCCGCCGAGCGGGCCGGTAAGAGATCCGTGTCGCTCGCGCAATCGCTGATCAAGGAAGTCGAGGAGCGCACCGGCAAGAACGGCTTTTCCTCCGTCGTAGCCGAAGCCCTGGAGGAATGGCTCGCCGCGCAAAAGCTCCGCGAGGTCGTGGCCGCTGACCGCAAGGCGTTCGGCCCCGTCTCCGCCGAAGCGCGACGGCAGGCGGAACAGGAGTGGTGAGCAAGCGCCTCCAGATCAAGGCCAAGAGCGAGGGCACGCTCGTCCTGGACGCCCAAGTGCTTTCGCTGCACGTCGACGGCGACGAGGGGATGCGGGCGCGCATCGAGGTAGCTCAGCAGAGCGGCCGCCGAGTGGCACTGTCCGCCCTGACGCCCTTGGAGGTGCGCCGAACCGGAGAGGCCGCCAAGCGACTCCAGTTCCTGCTGTCCCGGTTCGACGTGAAACCGGTCAACGACGCGGTGACAGAGGCCGCAGCGAAGCTGCTGGACGCTTCGGGCCTTGACGGGCACGAATGCCTCGTGGACGCACTCGTGGTGGCCACGGCCGCGCTCTGCACACCCCCGGTCCTGCTCGTCACGTCCGACACGTCGCACATCCCGGCGCTGTGCAAGGCCGCCGAGGAACTTCCCGGTTCGCCGAGGGTGAAGATCGTCCACGTGTGAGAGCTCAGCCGGCGTACGCAGACCCGACGACCCCACGGTGAACCCATGAGCTCCGCACCCGCAGCCCCCGTCATCGACACGCACGTGATCCTGCGCGACGGCGACATGATCCTGCTGTCGCAGCGCGGCGGACCGTACGGACACGGCCGATGGCACGCTCCCTCCGGCAAGCTCGACCGGGCCGAGCCGCTCACCGTCGGAGCCGCCCGCGAGCTGCGCGAGGAGACCGGGATCGAGGTCGACCCCGGGCACCTGCGGCTCGTGCACACCGTGCACCACAAGCAGAGCGAGCAGGTCGAGCGGATCGGCCTGTTCTTCCTCGCGACCGAATGGACCGGCGAGCCGGTCAACCGCGAGCCCGAGAAGGGCCTCGCCCTGACGTGGTTCCCGGTCGACGCCCTGCCCGAGGACATCATCGAGTACCCCGCCGCCGGCCTCTACGGCTACCTCAGGGGCGCCGAGGCACTTACCGAGCAGGGTTGGTCGTAGACCCGACCTGTTCCGCCCCCGCCCCTTTTCCGCGGTCCCGGTTGAATGATCACGAACGCGGAGCCACCTTCGAGAGGCCGTTGATGATGCGGTCCATCGCGTCGCCGCCCGTCGGGTCGGTCAGGTTGGCGAGCATCTTGAGCGTGAACTTCATCAGCACCGGGTGTGTCAGGCCGCGCTGCGTGGCGACCTTCATGACCTTCGGGTTGCCGATCAGCTTCACGAAGGCGCGGCCCAGCGTGTAGTAGCCGCCGTAGGTCTCCTTGAGCACCTTCGGGTAGGTGTGCAGGGCCAGTTCGCGCTGGGCCGGGGTGGCACGGGCGTGCGCCTGCACGATGACGTCGGCCGCGATCTGGCCCGACTCCATGGCGTACGCGATGCCCTCGCCGTTGAACGGGTTGACGAGGCCGCCCGCGTCACCGACCAGCAGCAGGCCCTTGGTGTAGTGCGGCTGCCGGTTGAAGGCCATGGGCAGGGCCGCGCCGCGGATCGGCTGCGTCATGTTCTCGGGGGTGTAGCCCCAGTCCTCCGGCATGGACGCGCACCAGGCCTTGAGGACCTCGCGCCAGTCCAGCTCCTTGAAGGCGGAGGAGGAGTTGAGGATGCCGAGACCGACGTTGGACGTACCGTCGCCCATGCCGAAGATCCAGCCGTAGCCGGGCAGCAGCCGGTCCTGCGCACCGCGCCGGTCCCACAGCTCCAGCCAGGACTCCAGGTAGTCGTCGTCGTGCCGGGGCGAGGTGAAGTACGTCCGCACGGCGACGCCCATCGGGCGGTCCTCGCGCCGGTGCAGGCCCATCGCCAGCGACAGCCGGGAGGAGTTGCCGTCGGCCGCGACGACCAGCGGCGCGCTGAAGGTGACCGGGGTCTTCTCCTCGCCCAGCTTCGCCCGCACGCCGGTGATGTGGCCGGTGCGCGGGTCGCGGACGGGCTCGCCTACGTTGCAGCGCTCGTACAGCCGGGCGCCGGCCTTCTGCGCCTGGCGGGCCAGCGTCTCGTCGAAGTCGTCGCGCTTGCGGACCAGTCCGTAGTCCGGGAAGGAGGCGAGTTCCGGCCAGTCCAGCTGGAGCCGCTGCCCGCCGCCGATGATGCGCAGGCCCTTGTTGCGGAGCCAGCCGGCCTCTTCGGAGATGTCGATGCCCATCGCGACCAGCTGCTTGGTGGCGCGCGGGGTCAGGCCGTCGCCGCAGACCTTCTCACGGGGGAAGGAGGTCTTCTCCAGCAGCAGGACGTCCAGCCCGGCCTTGGCGAGGTAGTAGGCGGTGGTCGAGCCGGCGGGACCGGCTCCGACGACGATGACGTCCGCGGAGTGTTCGGAGAGGGGCTCGGTCACTGCGGTGTCTCCCGAAGGCTCGATACTCGATAAGGGGTGCCCAAAGACGCCGGACCTGTGCAGTCTATGCAGCGAGAGAGACCGCGATCAGAAGGGCCACCCCCGTTGACCACCTCACCCGGCTCGTCCACTTCGCAGACCCGGCCGCTGCCTTCCGTGAGCCTGCGCGTGCCCACCGACGAGGACGCGCACGCCTGGCACCGCGCCTTCGACGACCCCGACGTCATGGAGTTCCTCGGTGGGCCCGCCGAGCTGTCCTTCTACGAGGAGATCACCGCGCGGCAGCGCATGCACGACGCCCAGCTCGGCTACTGCCTGTGGACGCTGCTGGACGAGGAGGGCACGGTGATCGGCTTCACGGGAGCGCAGCCGTGGCCCCGGGAGAAGGCGTGGGGGCCGGTCGGGGAGATCGAGATCGGCTGGCGGCTGGCCCGCTCCGCGTGGGGCCGGGGGTACGCCTACGCGGCCGCGCTGGCCACGCTGGAGCGGGTGCGCGAGGCCGGTGTGCCGAGGGTGGTGGCGATGATCAACGACGCGAACGCCCGGTCGATCGCGGTGGCGGAACGCCTGGGCATGCCGCTGGCCGAGCGGTTCCTCCTGCCGGGCGGTACCCGGTACGGCCGCCGCTACGAGCTGGCGCTCGGGCGGGAGTGAGGGGCGGGGTACGGGTCCACGCACGTGCGGGACTTCTACCCCCACCGCCCCGCACCCGGGCCGGCTGCTGCCGGCCCACCCCCTCCCCGCCGGCCGGGGGGGCGGGTGGACGGCATCTCCTTGACCGGAGGGAGGAGGGTCTGGTCTCTCGTGTCGGGCCGGCCCAGCCCCTCCGGGGCCACGCGCGCCGCCCATCGCCACGCGCTCCTCGGCACAGCGTCCGACGGCCGTCCGGGGCTGATACCCGCATCAGAGCCCGCCCAGCAGCCCACCGGGGACGGACGAGCGCACCGGATGGCTACGCGCTCCCCATCTCTCCCGTCCGGGGCCGATGTCCGGGGCAGAAACCGATCAGGAGCTGCCGTACGCCGTCGAACTAGGCGTCGAAGTCGTACTCCAGCACGTAGGACGCGGAGTCCAGGGTCATCTCGTTGACCTCGACGGCCCGCCCGCCCTCGGTGAACGCGGTGCGGACGATCTGGATGACAGGTGTGCCCATGGAGAGCGCGAGCCGCTCCGCCTCATCCGCCGAAGGCATCCGGGAGCGGATCTCCTCGCGGAAGTGAACGGGCCCGTGCCCCAGCTCGGCCAGCCTCGCGTACGTCCCACCGGGGCCGGTGTCGGCCTGGGTGATGGCAGAGTCGGCAACGACGTCCGACGGCAGGTACGACGTCGCGAAGAGCACCGGCTTGCCATCGAGCACGAAGCGGCGACTGCGCGCCCACACTCGGGACCCGGCAGGAACGCCAAGGACGTCGACGATGCGGTGGGGAGCCTCTTCCTCGCCGGCCTCGATCTGATCGACGATCAGCTCTCTGTCTCCGGCATCGGCGGACCAGATGGAGCGGCCTGAGCCCCACCGTTCCTGCGCCAGGCGCTGGATGCCGCGCCGCCGCAAGGGCTGGAACGCCCGCACGAAGACGCCGGCGCCCTTCCGCGCCTCCGCGAGGCCTTCGTTCTGCAGCACGCCGAGGGCCTGACGTGCGGTCATCCGGGCGACACCGTAGGCAGCCATGAGGTCGTTCTCACCTGGCAGACGGTCACCCGGCCCGTACTCGCCCGATTGGACAGCCGTCCTCAGCGCATCAGCGATCCGCCGGTACTTCGGCCGGCGGCTGCCGCCTTGGGTGCTCATCGAAACGATCACGACTCAGGAGTCATCTACATGGGTCAGTCTTCCGTCGACACAGTGGCCTGCGAGACCGGCGCCGGTGCCGAAGAAGCTCTCTGCACAAGCGCCAACGTCGAAGCGGCCGACGGGGCCGACTGCCGTCCATAGCATCCTTGCGGGCGGCCGGCCCCGGACGGCAGCCGACCGCTGAGAGACGGCGAGCGCCCAGCGATCCGGCGCGCCCGCGGTGCCGGGGGCTCCTGGTCGGCGTCGGGTGCGGGCGGCGGGCCGGGGCCGGGGAGGGCGTCCGCGGCCGCGGCGCGCGAGGGAGGGTTCAGAACACGGACAGGCCCGTCAGGGTCGTGAAGCGGTCCAGGGCTGCCACGCCCGCCACCGAGTTGCCCCGGGCGTCCAGGCCGGGGCTCCAGACGGCCAGTGTGCACAGGCCCGGGACGACCGCGACGATGCCGCCGCCCACGCCGCTCTTGCCCGGCAGTCCGACGCGGTAGGCGAACTCGCCGGCCGCGTCGTACGTCCCGCAGGTCAGCATCACCGCGTTGATCTGCTTGGCCCCGCTGCGCGTCAGCAACCGCGAGCCGTCCGCGCGCAGCCCGTGCCGGGCCAGGAAGCGGCCGGCGAGCGCCAGGTCGGCGCAGCTCATCTCGATGGAGCACTGCCAGAAGTAGTGCTCCAGCAGCGCGGGCACCGGATTGTCGATGTTCCCGTACGAGGCCATGAAGTGGGCCACGGCGGCGTTGCGGTCGCCGTGTTCCTGCTCGGAGGCGGCCACCTCCGCGTCGAAGCCGATGCCCGGGTTGCCGCTCTCCTGGCGCAGGAACTCCAGCAGTTCGCTGCTCGCGTCACCGGTCAGGGTCTGGAGCCGGTCGGTCACCACGAGGGCGCCCGCGTTGATGAACGGGTTGCGCGGGACGCCGTTCTCGTACTCCAGCTGCACGAGCGAGTTGAACGGGTTGCCCGACGGCTCCCGGCCCACCCGCTCCCACAGGCTGTCGCCGCCCTCGGCGAGCGCCAGGGCGAGCGCGAACACCTTGGTGATCGACTGGGCGGAGAAGGGGGTCCGCCAGTCCCCCACGCCGAAGACGTTGCCGTCGAGGTCGGCGATCGCCATCCCGAACCGGCCCCGGTCCACGGTCGCGAGCGCCGGGATGTACTCGGCGGGCGTGCCGCTGCCGATCAGCGGGGCGATGTCCGCCGCGACCCGCTCCAGCAGCTCCGCGTAGTCGAAAGCCCCGGCCTCCACCGCCTGCTACGCCTTGACGCCGCGGTGCAGGGCCACGATGCCGCCGCTCAGGTTGCGCCAGGCGACCTTGCCCCAGCCGGCCTTCTGCAGCAGCGCGGCCAGCGCCGGCTGGTCGGGCCACTCGCGGATGGACTCGGCGAGGTAGACGTACGCGTCGGGGTTGGACGACACGGCGCGGGCCACCGGCGGCAGGGCGCGCATCAGGTACTCGACGTAGACCGTGCGGAAGGGGGCCCAGGTGGGCTGCGAGAACTCGCAGATCACGACCTGGCCGCCGGGCTTGGTGACCCGGTACAGCTCGCGCAGGGCGGCGTCGGTGTCCTGGACGTTGCGCAGGCCGAAGGAGATCGTCACGGAGTCGAAGACGTCGTCCTTGAACGGCAGCTTCGTGGCGTCGCCTGCGGTCAGCGGCAGCCACGGATTGCGCTTCTTGCCCTCGCGGAGCATGCCGAGGGAGAAGTCGCAGGGGACGACGTACGCGCCGGTGGCGGCGAAGGGCAGTGAGGAGGTCGCCGTGCCGGCGGCCAGGTCGAGGATCGTGTGGCCGGGGCGCGCGGCGACCGCCTTGGCGACCTCCTTGCGCCAGAGGCGGGCCTGGCCGAGGGAGAGGACGTCGTTGGTGAGGTCGTAGTTCGCGGCGACTCCGTCGAACATGGAGGCGACTTCGTGCGGCTGCTTGTCCAGGGAAGCCCTTGTCACTGGTGTTCGCCCCTCGGTGTGCGCTGCGGATCGGCGGGTACGCCCCCATCCTCTCAGGCCGTCCCGCCCCGCACGGCCCCGGCGCCGCCCTCCGGTGCCCCGGCGCCGCCCTCCCCGTCCCACGGGCAGTGCCCTACCCGTCCCCCGCGCGATGCCCTCCCGGTCCCCCGGCGGACCCGGGGTGATCATCTGTCGATACGCTGGGCGGCCCGCCCTCCGAGGGCGGGGAACGCGGACAACTGGCCCGAAGGCCAGTTACTCCCCTCCCCGGGCGTCACGTTGACTGGGGCGGAGTGCGGCCCGGTGAGGGTCACCCACCGATCAGGGGCCCCGATGCAGTGGCCGGTCCGGCAGGGGCCGCCTCGAACAGAAAGCTTCACGATGCCGGCAGGCCATTCCACCGGTCGCTCCACCAGCCCGCGCGCCAGGCGGAGGGCCGAGCGGCGCAGACGGCTGCGGCGCACTCTCCTCCTCGGTTCGGTGACGCTCGTCGTGCTCTCGGCGACCGCGTACGCGCTGGTTCCGGGGGACGAGGGCGAGGCGAAGGCGGACGGACGGTCGGCGGCGGGCGCCCAGGATTCCCCGGACGGGGAGTCCGGCGGCGGTTCGGACCCCGGTGCGCACGGCGGCCGGCGGTCCGCGGCGGCCGGGACCCCTTCGGCCGGCCCGTCGCAGCCCGCGCCGGCCCCGACCTCGCCGCCCGCCGTCCCGAGCCCCTCGGCCACCCCGGTGCCGGCCTCGGGCCCGGGCACCTTCAAGGGCTCCGGCACGGCCGGGAATGCCCAGGGCAAGGGTCCGGCGCTGCGCTGGCGCGTGGAGGTCGAGGAGGGCAGCGGGGTCGACCCCGATGCGGCGGCCCGCTCCGTCGAGGCGATCCTCGGCGATCCGCGCGGCTGGACCAGGGACCCGGCGTACGGGTTCCAGCTCGTCGGGGCCGGCCAGCCGGTGGACTTCACGGTGAAGATCGCGACTCCCTCGACCACCAACCGGCTGTGCGACGTGGTCACCCCCGAGCTGATCGGGGAGACCAACTGCCGGGCGGGCCACACCGTCGTGGTGAACCTCAAGCGCTGGCAGGAGGGTTCGCCGCAGTTCGACGGGCCGGTGGAGGAGTACCGGGCGCTGATCGTCAACCACGAGGTCGGGCACGAGATCGGCCGGGAGCACGAGGGCTGCCCGGGCGCCGGGCAGCCCGCTCCCGCGATGATGCAGCAGATCAAGGGACTGCACGGCTGCAAGGCGAACGCCTGGCCCTACGACGCGAACGGAACCTACCTGTCAGGTCCACGCGTCCCTTAGGGAGGAGAGCCGGACCACCGCATCGGGCCGGCCGGGGGCGAGGAGTGGTCAACCGTGCGCGTCGTCAGCTTCAGCGTCCCCGCGTGGTTCCCCTCCTACGACGAGGCGCGGGGGAGGCCGGCGCGCCAGCCGGCGCGCGAACCGCGTGACGCCCAGCTGACCGATCAGGAGTCGGCCGTGTTCCTGTGCCTGGCCACCGGGGCCTCCAACGCGGAACTCGCCGCCGAGCTCCAACTGTCCGTCAGCACGGTCAAGTTCCACGTCGTGAACATACGGGCCAAGCTGGGCGGGATCAGCCGCCTGCAGGCCTGTCTGCTGTCCGCGCTGGCCCGGGAGGGCGCGCGACCGGTGGCGGGCGACGCGCCCACCACGGCGGAGCCCGCCGGAGCCGCGCCGGGCCCCGGCGGGGCGGAGCCGGCGCTCAGCGCCGGCGGTGCAGCAGCCGGCCCCCGATGACCGTCGCCACGCAACTGGTCGCGCCGAGCGCGAGCAGCTCCCGCGGGTCCTCGGCGGCGAACACCGCGAACCGGGCCGGGGCGCCCTCCGCCAGTGCCCCGTGGAACGCCTCCTCGGCGCTCTGCCGCCCGGCGAACGGGTCCAGGTCCGGCGATCCCTCGTAGGAGGCGGGCGGCAGGACCGTCAGCCCGGATCGGACCACCGCCGTCCGCACCGCCGGGATCGCGAAGCGGCCGGACACGGCCACCACCCCGCGCGCGAGCAGCTTCTGCGTGCCGCGACGCGCGCTGTTGCCCCAGCGCGCCTCGGTGAGCTCCAGGGCGTCGAGCGCGCCCCGGCCGGTGATCGGGCCGGCGCCGAGCTCGGCGACCTCGTACGGGTCGTCCGGGTAGTACGTCCGCTCCAGCAGGGTGTCCGCCCCGCGCACGAGCAGCCCCGGGGTCAGGACCCCGGGCCAGCGGCGGGTGCGGGCGTGCGGGTGGGCCGCGCCGAGCTCCTCGTACGGCCCGACGCGGGCGATCCGGTCGCCGTCGACGAGGACCGCGCCGCCGGGCAGGGGCGCGGATCCCGGTCCGGGGACGAGGAGTTCGGCGGTGTGGAGCGTCAGCATCGGCAGCGGTTCGGGTCGGGTCGGCAGCGGTTCGGGGGCGGTACGGGTCAGTTCGTGGAGATGAGCTTCAGCTCGGGGTGGGCCGTGCCGCCCTCGATGGCCGTGGAGGAGATGTGCGAGACCACGCGGTCGTCGACCGGGTCGTTCGCCGGGTCGTCGTGCACCAGGAGGTGCTCGTAGGTGGTCGCGCGCTGCGCCGGGGTACGGCCCGCCTTGCGGATCAGGTCGATGATCTCCTGGCGGTTGGAGCGGTGCTTGGCGCCGGCCGAGGAGACCACGTTCTCCTCCAGCATGATCGAGCCGAGGTCGTCCGCGCCGTAGTGCAGGGAGAGCTGGCCCGCCTCCTTGCCGACGGTGAGCCAGGAGCCCTGGATGTGGGCGATGTTGTCGAGGAAGAGCCGCGCGATGGCGATCATGCGCAGGTACTCGAAGATCGTCGCCTGGGTCCGGCCCTTGAGGTGGTTGTTCTCGGGCTGGTAGGTGTACGGGATGAAGGCGCGGAAGCCGCCCGTGCGGTCCTGGGTGTCGCGGATCATCGCGATGTGCTCGATGCGCTCGGCGTTGGTCTCGCCGGTGCCCATCAGCATGGTGGAGGTGGACTCCACGCCCAGCCGGTGGGCGATCTCCATGATCTCCAGCCAGCGCTCGCCGGACTCCTTGAGGGGGGCGATCGCCTTGCGCGGGCGCGCCGGGAGGAGTTCGGCGCCGGCGCCCGCGAAGGAGTCGAGCCCGGCGGCGTGGATGCGGCGGATGGCCTCTTCGGCCGAGACCCCGGAGATCCTGGCCATGTGCTCGACCTCGGACGCGCCGAGGGAGTGGATGACCAGCTGGGGGAAGTCCCTCTTGATGGCGGCGAAGTGCTCTTCGTAGTACTCGACGCCGTAGTCGGGGTGGTGCCCGCCCTGGAACATGATCTGCGTGCCGCCGAGTTCGACGGTCTCCGCGCAGCGGCGCAGGATGTCGTCGAGGTCGCGGGACCAGCCCTTCTTGGCGTCCTTGGGGGCCGCGTAGAAGGCGCAGAACTTGCACGCCGTGACGCACACGTTGGTGTAGTTGATGTTCCGCTCGATGATGTACGTCGCGATGTGCTCGGTACCCGCGTAGCGGCGCCGGCGCACCGCGTCGGCCGCCTGGCCGAGGGCGTGCAGCGGCGCGTGGCGGTAGAGGTCGAGCGCCTCTTCCGGGGTGATGCGGCCCCCTGCGGCGGCGCGGTCGAGGACAGACTGGAGAGCGGCCTGGTCGGTCACCGGTGCGTCACCTTTCGGCGGTGTGTCAAGGTCCGGACCGATCCAGCCTACGCCAGCGGTCGGGACGGTCTCCCGCACACCCCCCGCGGGCCGCGGTTCCGGCGCGCGCCGCCCTACGGGGCGCCGGTCGCCGCCGCGTACACGACGCCCACCAGGGCGCCCGCCAGCATGAACGGGCCGAAGGGCATGGTGCTCTTGCGGCCCGCGCCGCGCAGCACCATCAGGAACAGGCCGTGGACCGCGCCCGCGAGGAAGGCGGCGAAGGTGCCGGCGAAGAGCACGGGCCAGCCGTACCAGCCCAGGACCTGGCCCAGAGTGAGGGCGAGCTTGACGTCCCCGAAGCCCATGCCCCGGGGGTTGATGAGGAAGAGCGTGAAGTAGCAGGCGCCGAGGGCGAGGCCGCCGAGCAGGGCTCTCGTCCAGGCGTCGGCCGCGCCCTGCAGCAGCGCGGCCGGGCCGAGGCCGGCCGCGGTCGCGGCGGCGAGCGGCAGCGTCAGGACGTCGGGCAGCCGCTGCACCGCCCGGTCGACGAGGGCGAGCAGGACGGCGAAGGGCGCGAGGGCCAGCCACACGAGCAGTTCCGGGCGGAGCCCGGCGGCGGCCGCCAGGGTCGCGCAGACGGCCGCGCCGAGCACGGCCGCCGCCGGGGCCGGTGCGTACGGCCGGGCCCCTTCGCCGCAGGCCGGGCACGTGGCGCGGCCGAGCCAGCCGCCGGCCGGTCCCGTCAGCGGGTGGCCGGCCGGGCAGCGGGAGCGCCACGGTTCCTGGGGGGCGACGCCGAGCCGGTACGCGGCGCGCGGTACGAGCAGACCCGTGGCGGCGCCCCACACGGCGGCGCCGGCCACGGCCAGGGCCGCCGTGACGTCCATCCCGTCAGCCCGCCGCCGCGCCGTCGCCGCGCCAGGACGGCAGCAGCTCGTCGAGGAGGGCGGCGGTGCGCGGGGGCAGGCCCCGGCCGCCGCCGAGCTCGGCGGCGCGGGTGGTGAGCGTGGCGGCGAGCGCCGTGAGGCGGTCCGTGTCACCGGTGGCGTGGGTGGCGCGCAGCAGCTCGTTCCACAGGCGCTCGTCGGCGGGCGAGAGGGACAGGGCGCTGGAGAGCGCCGCGACGGCCTGCTCGGGCCGGTCCTTGCCCAGCTGGTGCTGGGACAGGGTCAGGGCGACCTCGGTGACCAGCAGCGGCAGCTGCGCGTCGATGATCTCGTGTGCGAGCCACCCGTACCGTCCCGCGGGCCGGTCCGGCAGCAGGCCGCCGCGGACGAGGCCCAGCGCGTCGGTGAGCATCCGCTCGCGGACGTTCGGGTTGCGGGCGCCGCGGCCCTGCGTGGCCTCGTGGTGCAGCGACCGCAGCACGTCGAGGTCGGAGACGACGGACGGGGCCAGGGTGAGCCGGCCGGCGACGCCGGAACGCAGCCGCGGGGTGCCGTCCGGGTCGGTGCCGAGCCACTCGCGCAGCCGCTCGACGAGCGCGTCGCGGACGTCGTCGCCGACGCCGCGCGGCCACAGGGCGGCGGCGAGCACCCGGGGGTTGACGCCCTCGCGGTGCAGCAGGCACAGGGCCAGGGCCTCGGCCATCAGGGCCGCGCGGTCCGGGTCCGGGGCGTCGAGGCCGATGATCTCGAACGGGCCGATGAGGCGGGCGTAGACCGCCGGGCGGCCCTGCTCGGTGACGTCGACGAGGAACGGCGGGGCGCCCGGGTCCGGGTTCGGGTCCTGGCCCGCCCGGCCGTCGGCGTCGCGGAAGAGCTGGACGACGGCCTCGTGCTGGGCCCGGGGCAGCGTCTGGGCCCGGAGTTCGAGGCCCAGGACCGGGGCGAGGAGGCGGCCGTCGGAGGTCATCTCCAGCTCCCAGACCGCGCCGGGGAGGTTCTTCGTCGGCGTGCCGAGGAGGTAGCCGATGCCGAGGCGGGACGCGCCCGCTCCGAGTGCGGCGAGCTCCGCGGCCTGGGCCTCGGTCGGCTCGGCGGCGATCAGGACGAGGTGCGGCGCCCAGCGGTTCTCCTGCGCGTGCCCGGTGCGGCCGGTGAGGACGGAGTCGTGGCCGGCGGCACCGAGCGCGGAGGCGCGCTGGCGGGTCTCGGCCGTCATGACGGGGAGCAGCTCGTCGATGTCCGGCAGGTGGCGCAGCCGACTGGGGGCGAGGGCGGTGAGCTCCTCGCCGAATCCGACCAGGGTGATCGTCAGGCGGTCCGACCAGCCGTTGGTGGCGAGTTCGGCGGCGATCGAGGACATGACCGCGGCCCGGTCCTCGTCCGCGCCGGTCAGCGAGACCATGCCGGGTACGGATTCCAGGTTCAGCAGCAGCCGGTTGCCGTCGAGGGTGCCGAGGCTGACCAGTCCGGGGTAGGGGGCGGCGGTGGTGCCCGCCGGGGCGGCCTCTGCGGAGGCCTGGTCCAGCCGCCAGACCGTGTGGTCCTGGCCCTGCTGCCACGGCGCGGGCGGGGCGGCCTCGCCGTCGCCGAGCTGGAGGTGGATCTCGCCGCCGGCCAGCCAGGCCGCGTACACGGTGGGCAGCGGGCGGGATGCGGCGGCGAGTGCCTCGGACAGGCCGCGCAGGGAGTGGTCGAGGCGGCGGACGGCCGCCGGGTCGGCGCCGACGAACAGCGCGTCCTGCACGTTGGCGGCCTCGCCCGTGGGGACGGGCGGGGGTGTGGCGCCGCGCCCGGTGACGGCGCCCATCGCGGACTGCCACAGGGCGGTGCGCCGGCGGCGGCCGAGGGCGGCCAGCAGGCCGGCGGCGAGCAGCGGGGAGGCCAGGAGGGCCTCGGGGAGGCCGAAGGAGGAGTCGTCGGCGGCCTCGGCCGCGGCGCCGCTGTCAGCGGCGCCGATCGCGGTGTCGGAGACCTGCACCGCGCCCGTCCGGTCCTGCGTGGCCCAGTCCTTGGGCAGGACGAACTGCGTGGTGTCGGTGTCGACCGCGCCCGTCGCGGTGCCGGAGCCGCCCTGGGCCGTGTTGCCGGCCGCCTGCGGGTGGTCGCCGCTCTTGGAGTACTCCAGGATCTGCTCGCGCACCTTCTCGGACACCTGCGGCGCCTCGTCCGGCATCTGCACGAGGTCGCCGCCGTACGCGTCGGCGGGCATCTCCATGATCCAGCCGGGCCGGATCAGGCTGGCCTTGGAGAGCTTCTCCCCGTCGGGCTGCACCCGGTCCTTGTTGAGCTCGTAGATCTCGGAGTAGCGGCGGCCGTCGCCCAGGTGCCGCTCGGAGATCTCCCACAGCGAGTCGTGGTGACGGCCCTCGGGAGGCTGGATCCGGTAGAACTTCGTCCCCTCCTCCCGGGCCTGCTCGGCCGCCTGCCGGTCGGACTCCGCCTGCTCGGCGGCCCGGTCCTGGGCGGCCTGCTGCGCCTGCTGCCCCGGGGTCAGCTGGGCGGAGGCGGCCACGCCCGGGCGCGGCTGGTCCTCCAGCGCCTGGCCGAGCTGGGAGAGGCCGGGGGTGAAGCTGGCCGCTCCGGCGGTCACCAGCAGCAGGGCCGCGACGAGCTGCCGGGCCAGGGCCTGGCTCGCCCCGGCGGCGGGCACCCGCGCGGGCATCCCGAAGCCGGACACGGCGGCCTTGACCTCGACGAGGACGCAGGCGGTGAACTGCGCCCAGGCCAGCCACACCACCACGGTCAGTACGTGGATGAAGGTGTTGACGGTGATCTGCTCGCGGAGCATGTCCAGCGAGGGCACCTCGTCGGGCAGCGGCCAGCCGACCTGGGACGCGAGCGCGACCGGGACGCCGAACACGAGCACGGCCAGCGCGAGGAACGCGAGGAACGCCTTGACGAAGTCGCCGAAGGTGCGCCGCGGCCTCGGTGCGGCGCTCGTGCGGGAGGTTCTGCGTGCCATGGCGGCTTCCTGTGTGGAGAGGTCGGTGGGGCGATACGGGGAGGGGGGCTCCGGCGGCCGGGTCATCCGGTCACGGACTCGGCGACCGCCCGGCCGCGCACCGTGACCGGTCCGCGGTGGTACAGGCCGAGCACGGGCCGGTAGGTCAGCCGGATCTCGACCTGGACCCGCTGGGCGTTGGCGGAGACGCAGCCGGCGGCGGCCACGTCCGGCCCCGACAGCTTCGCCTCCTGCGCGAAGACGCGGACCCGGGCCCCGCAGTTCTCGAAGTTGATCGGGGCGCCGCCCGAACCCGCGTACAGGGCGGCCCGGTCAATGTCCTGCGCGGCGTACCGCGCGGCCTGCTCGGCGATGTCCGCCGCCCGTTCCCGCTGGGAGATCGCCATGCCGCCGTCGACGACGAAGGCGGCCAGGGCCAGGAAGAGGATGCTGAAGATGATCAGCGCGCCGGCGCCGGAGCCCCGGTCGTCGAGGTCCGCGCCGCGGGCCGCGAGCCGGGCCCGCAGCCCGTCGAGTGCCTTCACGCCGCCCTCCGGAACGGGTCGAGCGAGGAGACGGCCTCGCCGCTGATCCTGGTCGGGACGTCGAGTCCGAGCATGGCCAGGCCCCGGATCTCGCAGCTGACCTCCACCCGGAAGAACGCGCCGGCCGTGAAGCCCGCGCTGGTCTGCCGCACCGTCACCGGACCCGCGCACACGTCACTGAGATCGGCCTCCGCCGCCTTGCGCGCCTCGGCCATGGCCGTGCGCTGGTCCTTCTGGATGGAGCCGGCCCGGGCCGCGTCGCGCGCGGCTCCGTCGACGGCGCCGCGGCCCTGCGCGAGCTGGCCGAAGGCGACCAGGACCAGGATGAAGAGGAAGAAGACGGGAGCGATGATGACCACTTCGAGGGTGGAGATGCCCCGATCGCCGCCCCGGCCGCCGGCCGCCGCCCGGTCACGTACCCACTGCCGGGCCCGAAGGCCCGTTCGCAGACTCGTCCGAAGACTCATCGGAGCGTCATCCCCCGTCCTGTACGAACCGCTCGACCGGGCCGCTCGACTGCGCGTGGACGGTCAGGTCGAGACCCGGCACGATGCTGGGCACCCGCGCCGTGATCACCACCCGCACCGTGTCCGCCGCCGGCTGGTCGACCACGACCTGCGGTCCGAGCACCAGCTGGGGGCCCAGCTGCTGGATGTAGCTGTCCGCCGTGTTGCGCGCCTTGCCCCGCCAGCCGCCCGGGTCGGCGTCCGCCGAGGCCCGCGCCTCGCGCGCGCCCGCCTGGGCGGCGGACTGCGCCACCTGGTCCGCGAAGGAGTACAGGGCGAACTGCACCGCCGCGAAGATCATGAAAAACAGGACCGGGGTGAGGAAGACGAACTCGATCGCGGACATGCCGGAGTCACCGCGGGCGGAGGCGGCCTCCGTCCTGCGGCGTACGGCACCGCGCAGCCGGGCTGCGCAGCGGATCACGGCGTCGGTCACGAGTGCGCAGCTGCTACTTGCAGGTACCGGACTGGTTGGCGCCCGCGATGCAGTCGCCGACCTTCTTCGCGCCCTCGCCGAGCGCGGCGTTGATGATGGCCGCGACGACACCGACGATCGCCACGACGACCGCCGAGATGATCACCCACTCGACGGCCGAGGCGCCGCGGTCCAGCTCGCCGGAACGGGCGCGCTGCACCCGGCCCTGCAGGAAGGTGACCAGGAAGTCGACAGCCGGGTGGCTGCTGCGGAAGCCGTTCATGGGGGGGTCCTCTCGAAGAGTGTGAAGGGGAGGTCGAACGGGAGGGTCAGGCGCCCTGGAAGACGCGCATCGCCGCCGGGAAGATCAGGAAGACCAGGAAGCCGGCGCAGAGCAGGAGCTGGGCGACGAGCATCGACTGCGACTTCTCGCCGGCGCTGCCCTCGATCTCGGCCATCTCGCGGTGCCGCATCGTTTCGGCGCGGGAGGCCAGGGACTCCCGTACCTTCGCGCCGTCCTCCGCGACGAGACCGAGCGCGCTCGCCAGGTCCTTGAGCTCCTCCACACCCAGCTCCTCGCCGAGCATGCCGAGCGCCTGCCACTGGCTGGTACCGGTGATGCGGGCGTCCGCGAGGGTGTTGCGGATGCGCCGCAGGGCCCAGCCGTCGCTGATCTCGGCGGCGGCCATGAGCGCCTCCGGCAGGCCGCGGCCGCCGGCCAGGTTCATCGCGACCAGGTCGAGGTAGGCCCCGATGACGCGGCGCAGGTCACGACGCTTGTCGGCCGCGTCCCGGCGGACCTCCAGATCGGGGAGGAAGAAGAAGAGGGCGCCGCAGACCAGTGCCATCCAGACCGGGACGACCGGTCCGCTGCCGAGTCCGAGCGTCATGACGATCACGAAGAGGAACGGGCCGAAGAACAGGCCCGCCGCGCCCAGCAGGATCTTCGTCGCCAGGAAGTTCTCCCAGCTGCGCTCCAGGACGTTCAGGTCGGCGCGCAGGGAACGCTGCTCCCAGCCCTGCTGCCGGTAGAAGTCGGCCACGCGGGCGCCGACGCCGGCCCGCAGGGTGCCGATCTTCCCGGCCTCCACGTCCTGTTGGACGGTGCGGCCCGGGTTCTCGTACAGGGCGCCGCGCGCCCGCATCGCGTCGATCTGGGCCACGGTGGCCACCGCGCCGCGCTTGGAGGGCACCAGGGCCCGGACGAGCGCGTAGACGCCGAGACCGAGGACCGCCCCGATGACGACCGGAAGGGTGAGGTTCACCTCGGACCGACCTCCTCACGTTCGGACGGGGGCTGCGCGAAGCGCACCGGCTGGGCGTCGCGGACCAGGAAGCGTTCGGGCGTCTCGATGGTGGACAGCTTGCGCAGCCACCAGAAGCCCAGGGCGAACAGGCCGCACACGCAGGCCAGGACGACCTGGCCCACCGGAGAGTTGTAGGGGGACACGAAGTCCGGGTTGAAGATCGACAGGCCGAGTACGAAGGCCACGCTGACGCCGACGACGATCTGCACGCTGCGCCGGGTGCTGGAGCGCTGGGCCGCCACGCGCTGGCGCATGTCGACCTCCTCGCGGGCCGACTTGGCGAGCGCGCCGAGCACCTGCCGCAGACCGGGTCCGCGCAGCCGCGCGTTGAGGATCAGCGCGGCGACGATGATGTCGGCGGACGCGTCGTCGATCTCGTCGGCGAGGTGCTGGAGAGCGTCCGGCAGCGGCATGCGGGCCCGCAGCCGGTCGACGAGCGTCTCCAGGTGGGGCCGCATGGCCGGGGCCGCGGCGCGGGCCGAGGCGGGGATGGCCTGCTCCAGACCGACCGCTCCGGCGATGGTGTCGCGCAGCGACTCGGTCCAGGACGCCAGCGCCTCGACCCGGCGCATCGCGGCCCGCTCTTCGGCGGCGCCGCCGAAGAGGCGGTCCCAGAAGAAGACCAGCACGCCGGTGGCGATGCCCGCCACCGCCCAGCGGGTCAGCAGCAGGATCGCGAGGCCGGTACCGATCGCGAGGGAGCCGCGGCGGCCGGCGAACCGGGCCAGCTCGGCGAGGCGCTCGCGCGAATTGGCGCGCTCGTGCTCGGGTTTGACGGGCAGGCCGCGGATCGCGGCCGTGAGCAGGGCGAGCCCGCCGCCGACCACGAGCCCGCACAGGAGCGCGTACAGGACGGGCAGCGAGAAGAGGCCGCCCATGGAGGTGATGCTGTTCATGTCCGCCTCACCCCCAGGATCCGCTGGGTCGGTAGCCGAAGGGAATGAGTTCCTCGATGCAGGAGATCGGGGCGTGCGCGACGACGCGCCCGTCGGAGGTCTCCGCGAAGACCTCGCTGGAGAGCACGCGGCCGTCGACGCCGTTGACCTCGCGCACGGAGGTGACGACGCGGCGGAGCCGGCCGCCGCTCTGGAAGGCGTTGCGGCGCTCGACGAAGACGACGAAGTTGATGGCGCCGGCCACCAGCATCTGGCTGGCCTCGATGGGCAGCCGTTCCGCGGCCTGCAGCGCGTACGTGGAGATACGGCTGAAGACCTCGCTGGAGCTGTTGGCGTGGATCGTGGAGAGGGAGCCGTCGTTGCCCTGGGACATCGCGTTCAGCATGGTGACGATCTCGTCGCCGAGGACCTCGCCGACGATGACCCGGGAGGGGTTCATACGCAGGGATCGGCGCACCAGCTCGGACATCATGATGGCGCCCTGCCCCTCGGAGTTGGGCAGGCGCTCCTCGAAGGCCACCACGTTGGGGTGCAGCTCCGTGAAGGTGTCGAGGCCGAGCTCCAGGGCCCGCTCCACCGTGATGAGGCGTTCGTGCGGGGGTATCTCGTTGGCGAGCGCGCGCAGCAGCGTGGTCTTGCCGGCGTTGGTGGCGCCCGCGATCATGATGTTCTTGCGCGCGCGGACGGCGCAGGACAGGAAGTGCCCCAGCTCCGGGGTGAGCGTGCCGTTGCCGACCAGGTCCGCCATGAAGACCTTGCCCATGCGGGCGCGTCGGATGGAGAGCGAGGGCCGCCGGGTGACGTCCATGACCGCCGACAGCCGGGAGCCGTCGGGCAGGCGCAGGTCGAGCTGCGGGTTCGCGGAGTCGAAGGGCCGCGAGGACAGGCCCGAGTAGGCGCCGAGGACCTGGATGAGCTCGACGAGCTCCTCATCGGTCTCGGCCACCGGGTCGCCCCGGACCTCGCTGCCGTTCGCGTACCCGACGAACACCTGGTCGCAGCCGTTGATGTCGATGTTCTCGACCTCGGGGTCGTCGAGCAGCGGCTGGAGCCGGCCGACGCCGAAGAGCGCGGCGTGGACGGCGGCCGCGAACTGCTCCTCGGTCTCGGCGTCGAAGGGGGTACGGCCCGCGTTGATCTCGCCGCGGGCGTAGTCCTCCAGGATCTGGGCGATGACGGCGCGGGCGTACTGGCGCTCGTCCTCGCCGGACATCTGCATGAGGCCCGCGAGCTGGTCCACCCGCCGCTGCTCGGCGATGCGGTCGCCCGCCTCCTGCCGGAACCGCTTGACGAGCGTGTGGTCCACGGCGCTCATCGGGCCGTGCCCGGGGGTGCGCCGGCGGGGCCGCCGGCGGGGCCGGCCCACAGGGTGCCGTACTGCTGGTTCAGGTCGAAGGAGATCTGCCGGGCGGAGCGGATCAGCAGGGACTTGTCCAGGCGTCCCCGGCGGCGGCCGGCGAGCTGGTCCGCGCCCTGCGGGTCGTACGCGAGGGTGCCGACGACCCGGACGCCCGAGTGCGAGGCGACCAGCATGTCGTTGACCTGGTTGACGACCTTGGCGGAGTCCTTGGGGTCGGTGACCAGTACGACGCCGAGCAGCGGGGTGCCGAACTGCGCGGCCCCGCGCTGGGCGCCGTGCAGGCGCGCGGAGAGCGCGAGGGCCCGGTCGCGGACCCGCGCGATGCTCTCGGGCGTCGTGCGTGCGACGAGCAGCACCAGGCTCGCGTGGGCGAACAGTTCCAGCGCGGGTCCGTCCGCGCTGATGCGTCCGCAGTCGGCGATGACGTCGGCGGGCGCGTGCGGGGAGTCACCGAGCTGGGCGAACGCCCGGCCGAGCAGCGGCCACTGGCCGATGAGGCCCGCGGACTGCTCGGAGGACCCGAGGCCGACGAGGACGTCGAGGCCGCCGGACATCGTCTGGGCGTGGTCCCAGAGCTGGTCCGGGGCCAGGCCGCGACGGGCGGTCGCGGCGATCGACAGCATGCCGGAGTTGGGGTTGAGCGGCCCGCCGTGGGAGGCCGAGCTGCGGTAGACGAGGTCTCCGCCCGCGGGGTCCGCCTCGGCGAGCAGCGTGCGACGCGGCCATACGGCCGAGAGCGCAACGGCCGCGGTCGTCACGCCGGGTGACCCCTTGTCGGCGGCGAGTGCGATGAGCGCCATGTCTTCTGCTTTCCTGTGCGCTCGTGAATCAGCCGTTGGCGGACGGGATCAGCACCACGGCGACCTGGCCGGCCGCGGCCGCCTGCGTCAGTGGCGCGATCTCGCCGGTGGCCACCATGACGGTGACGGGCAGGTTGCCGCTGCCGATGGCCTTGCCGTCGCCGACGAAGATGTCGGTGACCTTGGCGTCCTTCACGAGCAGCGTGTTGCCCTCGCCGGCGCTGCCGGGCTTGGCGGCGGCGGCCGTGTCGGCGGTCACCTTGTAGGCGGAGACGTGGTCGCCGACCTTGAGCCCGGCCGGGTACTGGCCCTCCTTGAGGGAGAGGCCGACCAGGGCCTTGCCGTCCGGCAGGCCCTTGTCCTGGGCGAACATCTCACCGATCGGGATGGTTCCCTTGACCAGCGTGTTCTTGGCCTGGAGGGTCTTCAGCGTCTCGCGCTGCTCCCACAGGACGTAGTGGACGGCAGGGTCCTCCGCCACCATCACGGGCTTCATGGTCGCGTCGGTCACGGACTTGCCCGCGGGCAGGTCGGCCACGATCCGGACGACCTCGATCCGCTCCCCGGCCCGCAGGACGAGCACGGTGGCCCCGAGGGCGCCGACGAGGATGAGCAGCACCGCCAACGCGGCCAGCGCGGGCTTGCGTTCCCGCCCCGAGGAGGGCAGCCGCTCACCAACGCCCTGGGCTGAGCCGGAACCCCTGTGGCTGGCCGCGCCCGAACGTTCCTGGACCTTCACTCCACCGCTCCCCGTGCACCGCGAAAGACAAAACCGGTCATTCTCGAACAGAACCAAGCCTGTTGGCGACTTGACCGAACTATAGAAAAAGCAAGGTGATCGCACGGTAGCAGTAGCACATAAGCACCTCAAGGCGAGTCCGGCGCCGCCCGCCCCGGGAGCGCGGATTTGAGTACGCGTACTCAGTACGGGTACTCAGACACCCTCCGCGAACCTCCGTACGGGACCCCATTCCCGCCGGTCCGAGCCCACCTGACCAGCCCTCGGGCGGCGGACCGCGATCCGGCGTCCCCACCGCGCTCCCGTCCGCGCCGAGCCCGCGGTCCGCCGCCGCGCGCCCCCGGACGCGACCGCGCCGGACGGCCCCGACGCCGCCGACGGCCCCACCGCATGCAGAGGTTCACCGAACCTCCACACCCCGCGGACGGGCGGGCCGACTTCGCGGTCGCGACATTCGACGCAATCCCCATCGGGTGGGCGGGCAACGGTCCGCCCCGGCGTGGATCCGGTCCCATTCGCCCTGGCGAAACCATTCTCCGCGCGGGTAGCGTCAGAACGCTTCACAGACCCTCGTCCCACCGGGAGCTGCCCAGTGAACCGCCGCACTTTGCCCGTTGCAGTCGCCGCTACGGCAACTGCCACCCTGCTCCTGACCGCATGCGGCGGAGGTAGCGACAAGACCGACGACAAGATCGCAGGCTCGGACCAGAGCGCGGGTTCGTCGTCCGCGCCCCCGAGCGCGGCCCCGTCGGACCCGGTGGCGGGCCGCCCCGACGTCGCGCTGCCGGCCGACCTGAAGCACGAGTTCGAGGGGTGGACGACGGGCGACCCCGTGAAGGACGCCCTCCTCGGGGACATCAAGAACGCCGTCGCGTCCGTCGACGCGGCCGTCGCGGGCGACGCGGCCGAGTCCCCGGCCGTCCTCTTCTACCACAAGGGCGATGCCCTGATCGGCGCCTCGACCTGGATCGCGAAGCTCAAGAAGGACGGCCTGACGCCCACGGGGACCACGCGCTTCTTCAACCCCCGGATCGAGACGGGCGACGCCAAGTCCGCGGGCGTCGAGTACTGCGCGGACGAGGGCAAGGCGTTCGCCAAGGAACGCAAGACGGGCAAGGTGCTCACCACGCCCGTGACCGCCAACTCGTACATCCGGTACCAGGTCCGGGTGGAGAAGACCGATCAGGGCGTGTGGCAGACCACGAAGCTCACTTCGAAGCGGGGAGACAAGACGTGCACACCGTAGGACTTCCGATGCGCTGGATCGCGGTGGCGACGACGGCCGCCGCACTGGCACTCATACCGGGCACCGCGAGCGCGGACATCCCGCCGGACTCCTCCCGGGGCGCCGAGGGCGGCGGCGGGCTCAAGGACGGCACGCTGACCTCCACGATCCAGATCACCGGGGACAGGCGTCAGCCGGGGCAGACGTCCAAGGGGTTCAGCACCGTCACCAACTGGACGCCGCCGGCGTGCTGGTACGAACCGCGCTCGGCCGCCGAGTTCCAGAAGTACGTGGAGGCGTTCTACAGCGACACCGTCAACTACCCGGGCCAGCACAGCTACGCGAAGACGGCCGTCGGGCAGTTCCGGGACATCTACAAGGACGGCAAGTACAAGGACTACAACCTCGACAAGGCGTCCGAGGGCGCCTTCTGGGTCTCCGTCGTCAATCCGGACCGCGCGACCGAGCTCGCCGCCATGTCGTGCAGCGAGCTGCCCGAGTGGGTGCCGAACGGCACGCCGCCGCCGTTCCGTCAGGCCATCACGCCGCAGATGCTGGCGGAGGCCGCGTACGGTGCGATCAACCTGCCGACGACCCAGGTCAGCCTGGCCCCGGCGAACAACACCAAGGTCAACCTGGCCACGTGGGCCTGGATGGACGGCGGCGTCTTCGAGCCGAAGAGCGTCACGGCCACCATCAACGCGGGCGGCACGACCCTCTCCGCGACCGCGACCGCGACCCCGGCGTCGGTCCGGATCAAGCCGGGCACGGGCGACGCCACGCTGCACCCGGCCGGCGGCGAGTGCGCGTTCAACACGGGTGGTGCCGGAGCCGGAGCCCCGTTCACCCCGGGCGCCGAGAACCAGACCCCGCCGTGCGGGGTCACGTACCTGCGCTCCTCGGGCGGCAGCACGTTCCCGCTCCAGGCGACGGTGACGTGGACCGCGAGCTGGACCAGCGGCGGCTCGGCCCCCGCGGCCCTTCCCTCGGCCACCATGGTGGGCGACCCGCAGAACGTCACGGTCCAGGAGATCCAGGCCGTCAACCGCTGAGGCGCAGCACCACCGACACCGCCCGCCGGGATTCTCCCGGCGGGCGGTGTCGTACGACCGGTGGGGCCAGGGGGTCAGCCGAGCTCCGAGCCGTCCGGCAGCAGGTCGGCGATCATCTGCCACAGCTCCTTGGCATTGGTGCGCCGGACCCGCAGCGGGCTCTCCTGGGACACCTCCCCCTCGCGCACGGGCTCCGCGGGCAGCTCGCGCACCCAGTAGCCCTCCAGCCCGCAGTCCCAGACCGCCAGGCCGGTGAAGGTCGGCTCGGCGTTCTCGACGTGGGCGTTCTTCCACACCACGGTCATCCGCCACATGCAGTTGAGCTGCGCGAGCACCTCCACCAGCCGCGCCGGGGCTCCCGTCGCCCGTACGACCTCGTCGGTGTCCACACTCCCCTGACCGGCCTCCATGCGCACCATCAGTGCGTCGAGCTCACCGGTGGTGGAGGTGATCACCTCGGTGAGGTCGGCGCCCTCCAGGATGTCGTCGTGCAGGTCGATGCTGCGGGCGAGCGCCGGGACGAGCAGGGGCGCCCCCACGGGGACGTACTCGGACTCGGCCTCGCCGAGCCAGCCCTCGTGCGTGAAGACGAAGTCGTTGCCGATGACGGCGCCGCTCTCCAGGACTCCCTGGGGACCGGTTATCTCCGTACGGACGATGACGCGCGGCGCCAGCAGGGTGGAGACGAGCGGGTAGAGGTCCCCGATGATGGAACCGTCGTCTCCGACGATTCCGGCCGCGCGGAGCTCGGCGTGCGCCGTCTCCAGCTCGGAGGGCACCGCATCCTCCTCCACCAGGAGGCCCAGCACACTGATGTGGGAGTCGGCGAGGCGCAGACGACGGCGGGCCGCGTCGATCGAAGGCATGTCATATTCCTTTGACTGCAAGACAATTGATGTGAATCACATGGGAATGTCGAGCCGGCTCATGAACCGGCCGGGCCAGGAGTACACGGCACCACCGAAGGTGAGATTGCGCGTGTAGGCGCTTTGCAGGGCTATCGCCAGGGCGACATCCACGTTGTCGATGTTCCCTTGCGCGACACCGGTGATCGTCCGGGGATGTCTCCACTCCGAACGGGTCGTGGTCACGCTGGCTCCGTCCCGCTGCAGCACGTGCTGACGCTTGCCGTCGAGCACCTGATAGCGGTATTCCCGGCCGCAGACCTTGATGCGCAGAGCCCGGCCCCGACGCGTGACGGCCAGGTGGCGCCGCTTGAAGGTCGCCTCCCACTCGTTGACCGTCAGTTTCATCCCGACCATCCGCAAGTGATTGCGGAATCCCATTCCCGCGAAGGTGACCGACGGAAAACGCTCCCCCCAGGCCGCGGCCAGCAGGATGTTGGCTTCCCTGTCGATGCGCTTCACCGGGAAATTCAGCTCGATGTGCCCGAATCCGGGCACATCTCCGGACCAGGCGTGTGTGACCGTACCCTCGATATGCCCTTCGGCGGGCCCACGATAGGAAAGCTCAAAGGGAATATTGTGCATTCGGCGCCCCTCAGTCGAATGGTGTGAGTTTACCGCTCGGGTTCCTCCCGGTCCCGGCCGACGGTCAGAGCTCCGGCAGGTCGTCCATCCTGCTCAGAACGCGGCCGGGCCATGAGTACACGGCACCGCCGAAGGTGAGGTTCCGGGTGTAGGCGCTCTCCAGGAGGATCGCCAAGCCGATGTCCCAGCTGTCGATGTTCCCCCGTCCCGAACCGGAGAGGGTCCGGGGATGCCGCCAGGACGACCGGACCACGGTGACGGCGGCGCCCTCGCGCAGCAGCTCGTGGCGCAGCTTGCCGCCCGCCACCTGGTACCGGTACGACCGGCCCGCGACCTCGATGCGCAGCGCTCGGCCGCGCCGGGTCACGGCGAGGTGCCGGCGCCGCAGCTTCGCCGACCAGCCGTCCACGGTCAGCTGCATCCCCGCCATCCTCGGAGCCCCGCGGAAGCCCACACCGTGGAAGAGCATGGGCGGGATGCCCTGCCCCACCACGGAGCTGCCCAGGCCGTCCGAGGCGTCCCGCTCGACCGGGGAGCTCAGCTCGACCGTGCCGAAGCCGTCCACGGTCCCGGCCCATACATGGGTGGTCAGCCCCCGGAGGTACCTCTCGGAGCCGCCCCGGTAGCCGAGTTCGATGCGCACGCTGCTGTTCACGGCACCCAACTCAGTCGAAGGGGTTGTATTTGCTCGCGAGCTTCTTGGCCCCGTCGGCCAACTTGCCCGCACCCTTCGAGATGGCCTCCCCGGCCCTGCCCGCCGCGTCCGCCACCTGGCCCGGCCACTTCTTCACCGTGTCCCAGTTGTCGACGATGGACGCCACGCCGTAAATGGCGCCGGTGACCACGACGGCGCCGAAGGTGATGGGGTTCGGCGCGATCATCGCCGCCGTCAACGAGGCGTTGAAGCCGACTCCCGCGACCTGTGCCACATAACCCGCCCCGTCCTTCTTGAACGCCTCGACCGGGTTGCCCTTCTGGTACAGCTCGTAGGCGCCCCAGCCGGTGGCCGCGGCACTGCCCACGATGCCGGCGCCGCGCCAGAGGCCGGCGGTCTTCAGCGTGGCCCCGGCGCCCGCCCCGAAGCGGCTCAGTGCGCCCGCGCCGCCCAGCCCCTGGAGCCGCGCCGCCTGCGGACCGATCTTGAGGAGGTTGACCTCCCACGCCCACCGCTTCGCCTGGAGGATGCCGTAGCTGTTGTTTCCGGCGAGGAAGTTGAGCACCGGCGGCGGAATCATCCGGCCGACCCGGCCGCCCTGGCGGGCGAGTCCGTGGGTGAACGTCGACCCGTGGCCGCGCAGCATCTGCGCGAGGAAGGTTCCGGGTGCCTTCAGTGCCTTCTTGTCCGCCCCCCAGTACTTCTTGAGGTCCCAGGCGGCCTTGCCGGACTTGAACAGGGCGGCGGGCGCGGTCGATATGAACTCGACGAGGTCGAGGTAGTCGGCGACGGCATCGCCCAGCTTCTTGTCCCCGGTGATCTTGGTGACGGACTCGCTCTTCATGCGGTCCTGCCACTCGGAGTACGTCTCGTTCGGCTGGCGCTTGACCCAGTCGAACGAGCCGTCGTCGGCGAGCGAGGCCGCGCCGGCCAGGATCGCCAGCTGCGGGTTCGTCGCCAGCCGCGCGGCGTCCCCGGCCGAGAAGCCCGCCCACAGGAAGCCGCCCGTCGGGTCGCCGTTCTCGGCCCTCAGGATGCCTGCGCGCTTGCGCAGGTCGGGTGCGGTCTCCGTGTTCCAGCTCTGGATCGGCCGCAGTGGGCCCAGCTTCGCTGTGACGCCCAGGGTGGAGGCGCGCGTGAATGCCTCCGCGAGCTTGTCCTGCGCTCCACCCCTGCCGTCCAGCAGCTTCGCGAGCTGCTCCAGATCCTCCGGGTTGGCCTTCCTCATTCGCTAACTCCCCCGTGCGAACATGCGTTCAGTCCTACAAACTGCGCAGCATATACGGGGTATTGGGCGAACACGAGTCCGGGGCCGTTCGTCGCGTCAGCGAAGCGGAGTCACGCTTCCGGTGAACGTCAGCCCCCGGGACGCCGCGTAGAGGCGCCCGCGCCCCACGCCCGCCTTGGCGACCCCGGCCGACCGGTCGTCGCTGTCCGTGGCCTCCAGGGACACGCGCCAGCCGTGCTCCGCGAGGTACTCCGTACTCGCGCGCAGCAGAGCGTCGTTGGACTGCGTCTCCTGCGGGTCCCAGCCCGCGACGCGGGCGGAGCCGCCCTCGAACTCGGCGTCCGGGTAGACGGCCTGCGGCGTGGCCCTCCTGATCGCCGCGCGGATCTCGGCGACCAGGACGGCCCTGGCCGCTTCCACGGCCTCGTCCGACCCGCCGCTCACGCCCCGCCCTCCGGTTCCAGCACGCCGGCGAAGGAGATCGCGGGCGGCTGTACGGCGAAGGAGCCGCTGCCCAGGCCCGGCAGGACGGCGTACACCGCGGGTCCGGCGGCAGGGGCGGAGGGCGACCGCTCCGGGTCCTGGATCGCCCAGCCCGCTTCGACCAGCGCCGCGGACACGGCGGCCGTGAGGTCGGCCCCCGACCGGGTCTCGGACTCGGCGAAGGCGGTGAGCGCGACGGTCCCGGGCCCCAGGTGCGAGGGCGGGTTCACCAGGGTGGCCGCGCCGCCGAGGACGCCCTTGAGGACCTCCCCGGCCTCCTTCTCCAGTCGCTTGCGGTCCCTGACGCGTCCGTTGTCCTGCCCCATCCCTGCTCCCTCCGGTCCGTGTGGATGCCCTGCGCGTACCCCCGCATCGACCCTACAGACCGATGAACTTGCCCACGCCTTCCACGATGTTCTTGCCCTTGTCCAGGGCCTTGCTGCCGTGCTCGACCGTGGAGCGCGCGATGTCCCCGCCCTTGTCCACGATCGTGTTCTTCGCGTCGTTCAGTCCGCCGGCGATGTCCGGGACCTTGTCGTAGAGCTTGTCCTTCGCCCCGTCCGCGATCTTCCAGATGTCCCCGACGTTCTCGGCAGCGTTCCACGGCCGTACGAGGGTGTCGCCGAGCTCCAGACCGACCCGCCCGCCGTCCTTGAACAGGCCGCCCGTCAGTTCCTTGGTGTCGTTGTAGATCCCGGCGCCCTCCCGTCCGAGCTCCGTGCCCAGCTCCCTGACGTGCCCGCCGATCTCCTCGGCCCCCTGGTCGAGGACGTCGCCGAGCTGGTTCACGTTGTTCGCGATCCGGTCGACCTCCAGCGCCTTCACGACCGGCCAGGTGACGATGTGCAGCGTGTTCTGCGCGGCGATCTCCGCCGATTTCGCCGCCGCTGCGGCGATGAAGTCGGGCGCTCCCTTGTCCTTGACCGCCTTGTACGTCTCCTTGTACGCGAGGTTGCCCCCGAGGTCGTTGATCTTGCCGAACAGTTCGTCCGGCGGGAGCCGGTCCAGCATGTTGTATTTGCCTAGGACGGCGTGGACGTCCAGCAGGAGGTCCTTCGCGCCGGTCCGCCCCTCGAAGTGGTCCTGCACCGCCCCGTTGAGTTCCCCGCCCATCTTGACCACCACGTCCGGCGGGATCTTCCCGTTCAGGAACCCGACCATCTCGCGCGCCTCGGCCGCGCCGATCTGCTCGTCGTCGAGGGTGGTGTTCGTCCTGGTCAGGGGCTGGGCGCCGCCACCGAAGAAGATCTGGTGCATGTTGGCCAGGGACCCGGTCCGGGAGTTGTAGTACTGCGAGTGCCCGTGCGCCCCGTCGGTCGCGAGACGGGTGATGTCCTTGAAGTCCGCCGGGTCCTTGCCGTGCCCCTGCGTGTACGAGACCCAGTCGCCGGGAGCGCGCATCGCGAAGAACTTGGTGTTCGGCATCTTGAAGTCCGCGACGGAGTTGATGTTGGGGCCGAGGCCCGGGCTGCCCATGAACGTGACGTTGTCGACGTTGGTCAGGCCGCCCTGCAGCGCCTTGCTCGTGACCAGCGTCCCGTAGCTGTGGGCGAAGATGTCCAGCCCGGCGTTCGGCTTCAAGTTCACGGATATGCCCTGACGGAACGCGTTCAGGGCCGAACCGCCCGCGATGGCCTTGGCCGGGTCCACGGAGTCGCCGAGTTCGGGAGTGTCGTAGCCGAGCCAGCTGACCACCGCCTTACCCGGCTGCTCGATTCCCGCCTCGTCGGCCACGAGTTGGTAGCCGCCGCTGGAGAAACCGTTGAAGTTGTCGAGACGGTTGGTAATTCCCGGAACGCGGAACGCGACGTTGTCCGCCGTCCCCAGATCACCCACCACCTCGGCGATGCGGCCGTCCGGGAAGGGCGAGGCCTTGGCATCGGCGGTCGAGCCGAAGTGCGGATCGAAGACCAGGAATTGCCGAGGGACTTCCACCTTCGTCACCTGGCCCGTGTTCGGGTCGAGGAACGTTCTGATCCGCGGGTTCATGAAGCTCCGCAGCGTGTCCACACGCTCCTTGGTGCGCTTGTACGCCCCGTCGGTCGGCTTCAGGGTCGCCAGGTAAGCGGCTTCCTTCGTGTATTCCGACTGAATCGTCAGCCGGTTCGCCGCGAAGCGGACATTGACCGGGACACCGTCCAGATTTCCGACGAGCAGCGGATCCGTGGTCGCGAGGGCCGCCTGCTGAGCGGGGGAGAGGGTGGCGAAGTAGTCCTTCACCGCTTGGGCCCGCTGCTGCGGAGTGCCGTTCTTCTGGGCTTCGAGGAGCGCCTTCAGGTCGGTCTGGAGCTTCTTCCCCGCATCCGGGTCACCGGCCACACCCGGGGGCAATCCGAACGCCGCGAGCGTATCGAAGGGCGATTCGGAGGGCGACCGCAGGATGTTCGCGCGGCGCCGCAGGTCTTTGGCCGTGTCACCCAGCCAGGAGGCGATCGCGGGCAGACCGGACACGTACCCACCCGCGTCGAGGGCGGATGCCCTACTCCTCAACTGGGGGATCGCACCGGCTTTGCTGTCCAGCGATTTCGCCAGTCGGTCGAGCATCTCCGGATCCGCAAAAACCATGGCCATGGCGGCGTATCGTAGTACTGCGGACTGTTGCATGACCAGCCAAGCGGTCAACTGACCAGAGACACGGGGCGATTTGCCATGGGGGCCAACGAAGCGGCCGATTTGCGGAAGTTGGCCGACGACCTCAGGACTCTGCTCAACGAGCCCATCGAGATCGCGGCGGACCGCAACGCGAAGACGAACGAGCAATGGCAAGGCCCCACCGCGACGCACGTACGCGGGGAACTCGCCACCCGAAAGACGCGCCTGGAGACGATGGCCACCGAACTGGACAAGGAGGCCGGTAACCGGAAGGAGAAGACTTCCTCGAACCAGCCCAACTGAGCCGCTCAGTCACCGCCCCCGCGACCGATCACCCCTGCAAGTACTTCGGGTTCCGGAGGCAATCCGTGTCGATCACGGCGGTGAGCTTGGGGATGACCGCGCCCGAGGTCGTCTTGAAGGGGTGAGCAATGATCATGACGCCTCCGGCACCGGCCTTCTCCAGGTACTTGATCACCCCGTCCGGATAGCCGACCGGGGTTCCGTCCTGCCGCTCGCCCGCCGTCCAGCCGCCCTGGCTCTTGAGGCGGCTCACGACCCCGCTGGCCAGCTCCTCGGGCGAGCGCCCGTCCGAGGCCAGTCCGGTCAGGTCGATGTTGTACGTGGCCCTCTGCTTGCTGGCGTCCTTGCCGTCGAGGAGGTCGGGGCCGCCGCAGTCGGCGTTGCCCATCGAGCCCTGCTGCGGCTCGATGCCCGGCATCGCCAGCCTCATCGCCTCCTCAACGCTCGGGAGCATGGCCTCCAGCGCTTCTTGGTACGTCGGCTTGCTCACGTCGTCCTTCTTCGGCCCCGAATCCGACCCGGAACCGGGCAGCGCCGAGCAACTGGCGAGCGTCGCCGCCACGAGCACGGCACACGAGATCCTCCGAATGGTTCCGATACGCAACTGTTCGTCACCGCCATGGTTCCGTCGGTCACCGACACCCTGCGGAGACGGTGGGGGCCCTCCTGCCCGGCCCTTGGAGGCCCAGCATAGCCACGGACGGGTGTTCGGGAGAGGGATCCTTTTCGCTTACAGTTGCGATAGCGTCCGTTGATGCGAACGGAACGTCCGTCGTTCACAGTTACACGGGGAGGCCGCCATGGATCGTGGCGCAGATATCAAGCAGCTCAGGGAACTGTCCAAGCTGTTCAGCCGCCGAGCGGGCGACCTGCAGACGTTGATCAGTGACCTGAACTCGTCCACGTCCGGTAGCACCGGCTACTGGAAGGGTCCGAAGTCGGACCAGTTCCGCCAGGACTGGGAGAACGCCCGCGGGACGTTCTCGAAGTGGGTCGACACCCTCAACGACGCCAGCAAGTCGGCGTCCACCAGCGCCGACAACATCGAGCGCGCCACCTGATCCGTCCCGCGGATCGGAAGTCTCACAGCGGCGGGGCGTCCACCTGAACCAGGTGGACGCCCCGCCGTCGTGGGTCAGGTCTTCGGTTGCTTCTGCAGCTCCTTGGCCTGGTCGGAGCTGGTCTGAGCCTCCTCGCGCAGGCTCTTCGCGACCGTCCCGCACGTCGTCTTCCAGGTGCTCAACTTGCCGCGCACGTCTGTGGCGTTGGGACCTTCCCAGGTCTTCATCTGCCCCATGCTGAAGTCGCGCGGCTGATCCATCAGCTTCTCGATGTGGTCGGCGAGCGACCTCAGTGCGCCGGCCCGCTGGTTGAGCTCTTGCACGTCAGGATTACCCATGGCAGCCTCCCCCGCTGTCTCGTAAACCGTCTCAGCATATCGACGGCTCGGGCGGCGCCCCACTCCCGGCCACCGGGAGGCTTCTTACGGTTCGCGAACGTCCCGCCTGACTTCGGAGCTGTCAGTACGCGTGGCTACGATGCCACTGTCCGATCAACCCATGACCGATGTCGCAACAGACGTTACGGATGTCAACTATGCATGCGCGAACCCGGGTCGGCCTCGGCCTCCTTGCGGCCACGCTCTCCCTGACGATGACGGCGTGCGGCGCAGACGCCGAGCCGGCGGCGAACGACAAGATCCCCGGCGTGGACGGCGGCCCGTCCCCCTCCGCCGGCTCCCCCACCGCCTCCGCCCCGGCCGGTGCGAACCGTCCGAAGATCACCCTGCCCGCGGATGACGTACTCGTCTTCGAGGGCGAGAACACCGGCGACCCGAAGGTCGACGCGGTGCTCCGGGACAGTGCCGAGCACATACGGGCCGTCGACGACGCGATCGCCCGCAAGGACGCCAAGTCCGAGGCGTTGGCCTTCTACACGAAGGACACGGCCCTGGTGGACGCCACCACGTGGATCAACGGCTTCCTCAAGGACGGCAAGACGGTGACGGGCACGGTCAAGTACTTCTCCCGCAAGGTCACCTTCCTCAAGGACGGTGCCGCTGCGATCACCTACTGCGCCGACGAGACGAAGGGGTACACGAAGGACGTGAAGACGGGCAAGGTCGACATCACCCCCGCCACCAAGCAGTCCTACGTCTTCTACAACGAACGTCTCGAGCTGAACGACAAGGGTGTCTGGCAGACGGCCAAGACCGTCTCGGAGCGGGGGTTCCAGGGATGCCAGCCGTGACGAGCCGGAGGGCAGCGGCCGTGCTCGTCATGGGCGCGCTCGCAACGGCCCTGACGTCCCCTGCGGCACACGCGGACCGGGGCGGGGGCACCAAGGGCGGTACGAGCGGCCAGAACATCACGGCCGAGACGAAGATTCAGGTCAGCACCCCCGGGAAGGCCGGCTCGGCCAAGACCGGGACGCTCAGCTCCGAGGACAGCAACTGGACTCCGCCCGCCTGCTGGTACGAGCCCGCCTTCTCGCCGAAGCAGATCGAGTCCACGGTCAAGGCCATCGACGGCCTGCCGTTCTTCGGTGACGCGTTCGCCTCCCTCCTCAACGGGTACTACAAGGACGGCACGCCCTACAAGGACTACAACCTGGACAAGGAAGGCCAGGGCATGTTCTGGGCTTCCGTCGTCAACCCCAAGCGCAAGGACGACCCCGCCGCCACGTCCTGCGACAAGCTGCCCTTCTGGGTGCCCAACGGCCAGACTCCCCCGGAGCCCCTCGCCGTCACCCCGAAGGTCCTCGCCGAGTACGCGTACGACGAGCTGCGCCTGCCCGACACCACGATCACCATGAAGCCGGGCGACAAGTCCACGGTGAACCTCCCGACGTGGACCTGGCTCGACAAGTCGACGTTCCGTCCCGTCTCGGTCACCGCCAGCATCCCGAACTCCGGCCTGTCGGCCACCACCACCGCCACCCCGGTCTCGCTCAAGCTCGACCCCGGCACCGCCGACGCCCGGGTCCACCCGGCCGGCGGCGTGTGCGCCATCGCCGGCGACGGCAGCATCGGCGCCCCGTTCAGCGCCGACAGGGCGAACCAGGACCCGCCCTGCGGCGTCACCTACCTCCGGTCCACCGCCGGCAAGGCCCCACACAAGCTGCGGGCCACGGTGACCTGGAAGGTCGAGTGGACCAGCTCCACCGGCCAGGGCGGCGCCCTCCCCAGCGGGACCTTCGGTACCTCCCAGGACGTCACCGTCCAGGAGATCCAGGCCGTCAACCGGTAGCCGCGCACGCACCGTCTCCACACAAGACGAACCGAAGGACTTTCATGTACGTCGAGAAGCTCCCGAAGACCTGGTCCGCGATATGCATCGGCCTCTACCTGGCCGGTGTCATCGCCATGGGCGTGGACTCGGTCCCCGAGGACACCGGGCCGTGGCTCGCCGTCTCGGCGCTCTTCCTGCTGCTCCTGCTGCCCTGCATCGCCGTGCCGATCTCGAAGCGGATCTACCACCGCATCCGGATCGACCCCGCGCAGGGCGTCCTGCGCGTCGGCCGCGAGCGGTTCCCGCTCGACGCCATCCACCCCGGGTCCGTCCAGGTGGCGCTCCAGCAGGCGGTGCCCGGTATGGCCACCCGGTACGCCGCGTCGGCGTCGAACATCGACGGCATTCCCGGCCTGCGCAAGACGGAGTCGAACGCCCCGAGGCTCGTCGGGGGCGGCTGGGCCGTGCCGATGGGCATGGACACCGTGGTGCTCACCACCCGCGAGGGCAAGGGCCTCACGATCGCCACGCACGACCGTACGGCCTTCCTGACCGCCCTGGCCAAGGCCACCGGCGTCGGCTACTAGACCACCGCGCCGCCGGGCCACCGCCCGGCGGCGCGTGCTACGCCGGGCCCTCCGCCGGCTTGCGGTTCCCGTCGCGCAGCACCGCCAGGGCGAAGCCGAGGCGCCGGTCCAGCCACGGCGCCTGGATCGCGTACCAGCGCGCACCGAACTGACTGTCGGCCGTGATCACGGTGGTGTCCCCGGACCGCCAGGTGTCCGGCTTGGGCGTGGAGGAGTTGTCGCTCTCACTGCCCATGCCCAGCGTGACCACCTCTTGAAGCATCAGGAACGGGACCTTCACCACCTGGAAGGCGGCGCGCTCGCCGACATCCGAGGCGGTTCCCTCGGCCCAGTGGTATCGGGCCACGATCTCGGAATGGTCGGGCGCCTCCAGCCACCACCCGTGCTGCACCGACCGCTTGGCGACCGGCGTACGGATCACCGCCCCCAGCTCGGCGCCTTCCGCGTCCGTCACCCGGTACCGCCCCGAGGCCTTCGCGTCCGGCAGGACCGCGCACACCGCCGGGCCGGCCGCGTCGGGCGTCGCGTGCAGCCGGAACCCCTTCGCCCGCGGCGGGGCGTCCGGCTCGACCGGGACCACGTACAGGAACGGGGTCCGCTCCACGTCGCCCGCCACCCAGCTGAAGGCGCGCACGGCCAGCGGCCCCTCGCCGCGCTTCGCCGTACGCAGGGCGTTCCGCGTGACCGTCCCGACCGTGAACTTCGAAATCCGCTCCCACGGCCCCGGATCGACAGCGGGCTGGGCCTGCTTCTTCTTCCCGAACACCAAGAGATTCCCTCCCGTTGAGCCCCGGCGGCCCATCCTGCCGCATACGATCAAGTGATCGACAGCATGTTCTCGGGGGAGGCTCCATGCGACAGGCGAATCCGGACGACCTGGATCAGCTGGCGAAGCTGATCGACGGCCGGGGCGGGTTACGGGACAAGGTGGACGGGGCGCCCGCGCGGGGGTCCGCCGCGCGACCCGGCCGCGGGCGGGTCAGCCGCGCATCACGCCCTGGACCGGTATGAACGATCCGCCCGACGCGAGCAGGCCGCTGCCCGTGGGGCCGCCGCCCGTGTTCGACGGCAGGCGCAGGCCGAACAGCTCGCCGTCCTGCGAGCTCTGCGGCGTGAGCAGCAGCCCGTTGCGCGACTTGCGCGCCGAGGTCACGTAGCCCCGGTACTGCGAGTTCAGGGCGTCCGTCGTACCGGCCGTCAGGAGGCCCAGGCCGCCGTCCGCACCCTTGCGCAGCAGGGCCTCCAGCGCCTCGTCGAGCCGGGTGTCGTAGAGCAGTTCGGCGTCGTCGGCGACGACCACGTACGGGCGTCCCTCCGCCAGCTCCACCAGGTCGGACAGGTCGTCCTCGCGGCTCTCCGCGTTCAGGACGCCCAGGACGCCCGGGCGCCCCTCCAGGTCCCGCAGCGGCGAGCGCCGCGGGGTGATCAGGATCAGTGGGGTACCGGCCGCCAGCAGGGATTCCGACGCGCACACCAGCGCGGTCGAGCGGCCCGACTTCGGGGGGCCGGCGATGACGAAGCCGGGGCCGGCCTCCTCCAGGTCGATGCCGAGCGGGGCCAGCTCGTCCCCGCCGACCGCGAGCAGCGCCCACAGCGGCGACGGCGGCGTGAAGTCCGGGTCCAGGGCCAGTGCCTCCCCGGCGGTGATCCGCGGCGGCAGGGCGTCGACGCGCATCGGGCGGCGGTGCGCCGGGACCCGGCCGTACCGGGCGTGCACCTCCTCCGCTATCTCGCGCAGCTTGCGCACCTGGGTCTGGCCGGACGGGTCCGGGTCGAGCAGCGCCATCTGCGTCTCGTCGATGCCGGTGTCGGTGATGCGCAGCGCACGCCCCGGGCCCATGTTCTTCGGCACCTCGCGGGGGTGGATGCCGGCCACGGCGTAGTCGTTGGGGTCGGCGAAGCGCAGGATGAGCCGGTCCACGAAGGCGGAGGCGACCATGCCGCTGAGGCCGCTGCGGTCGGCGGTCATGACGACCTTGAGGCCGACCGCCGAACCCTCGCGGAAGATGCGCTGCATCATCTCGATCAGCTGGCCGTAGTTGTAGGCCTCGAAGGCTCCGACGAAGCCTTCCCAGCTGTCCAGCAGCAGGACCATCCACGGGAGGCGGTCCTCGGGCGCGGCTGCCGCGCGCTGTTCGGCGGCGCTCGACGCGCCCTCCATCGCGAGCAGTTGCTGGCGCCTGCTGATCTCGGCGAGCAGGCGCTCGATGAGCCGCCGCACCCGGTCGGGCTCGTCGCGGTTGACCACGGCGCCGACGTGCGGGAGCCGTACGAGGGGCAGCAGGGCGTTCGATCCGCAGTCGATGCCGTACACGTGGACCTCGCCCGGGTCGCTGCCGCGCGCCAGGGCGCCGGCCAGGGTGCGCAGGGCGGTGGACCGCCCCGAACGGGCGCCGCCGGCCAGCATGGTGTGCTCGCCGCCCACCAGGTCGAGGGCGAAGGCGGCGCGGGCCTGCTGGGCCGGGAGGTCGGTGAGCGCGTAGCCGATCGGCGGGACGTCGCCCGGCGCGTGCCGGCCGTCCGTCGGGGGCAGGTCCTCCAGCGTGACCCGTTCGGGCAGCGGGTCCAGCCACGGGCTGCGCGGCGGCGGGAAGCCCATCGCGTCCGAGCCGGACCGGACGGCGTCGACGAGTACGGCGAGGTCGGTGACCATCGTGCCGTCGTCGTCCGCGTCGGCCGCCCGGGGCAGGGGGCGGCTGTACGAGTCCCAGGTGAGCGGGATCAGGTTCGCCTTCGGGCCGCTGTTCCCGGTGGCCGGGCGCCGACCACCGATGCGGGCGGACTGCACGCCCACGAGGGACTGCGCGCCGGAGCGCACGAAGGCGCGGCCCGGGGTCGACTTGGCGATGGCGCCGGCGTCCGAGGCGTCGATGACGTCCTGGGACTCGGTGCCGTCGGTCACGCGCAGCGCGATGCGCAGGTTGGTGTTGGCCCGGATGTCGGCGCTGACCACGCCGGCGGGGCGCTGGGTGGCGAGGATCAGGTGGACGCCGAGCGAACGGCCCCGTCGGGCGATGTCGACGAGGCCGGCGATGAAGTCGGGGAGCTCGGCGACCAGCGAGGCGAACTCGTCGATGACCAGCACCAGGCGGGGCATCGGCTCCAGTTCGGGGCGCAGCTTGCGGGTGTCGTTGTAGTCCTCGATGTCCTTGGTGCCCGCGTTGAAGAGGATCGTCTCGCGGTGGTGGAGCTCGGCGGCGAGCGAGGCGAGGGCGCGTTCGGTGAGGTGGGCGTCGAGGTCGCTGACCATGCCGACGGTGTGCGGGAGGCGGGCGCAGTCCATGAAGGCGCTGCCGCCCTTGTAGTCGATGAGGACGAAGTTGAGGGCGTCCGGCCGGTTGGCCACGGCCAGCGACGCGATGATCGTCTGGAGCAGCTCGGACTTGCCCGCGCCGGTGGTACCGGCGATGAGGGCGTGCGGGCCGTCCCGCCGGATGTCGAGGGTGAACGTTCCGTCGGCGGCGACGCCGATGGGCGCCGAGGTCGTGGAGCCGCCGGCCCGCCAGATCCGCTCGATGTCGGTGCCCGTCGGGTCGGGCATGCCGAGGAGGTTCAGCAGCCGGGCCGCCGTAGGCAGCGCGCCTCCCGCGTCGTCGCGGCTCACGTCGCGCACCGGCGCGAGGGAGCGGGCGAGCAGCTCGCACCAGTCGGCGGTGACCTGGTCGGCCAGTACCTCGCCGACGGCCTCCAGGCCGCCGCCGCGCAGCCGCACCCGGGTCGGCGACTCGTAGGTCCAGGCGACGGCCGCGGCGCACTCCTCGGGCAGGACCCGCTCGTCCTCGTCGACGCAGAGGGCGAAGATCCCGTAGGCCGGGCCCTCCTGGAGCAGCTGCGGCACCCCGGGGACGCGGCGCAGCAGCCGGGCCCCGTCGAGCACCAGCACGACGAACGGTTCCGGGGCCATGCCGCCGCTGAGGGAGCTGTGGTCCTCGCGGGCGGCCTTGCGCCGGGCCAGCTCGTTGAGGAGCTCGTTCACGCGCTTGGCGATGGCCTCGGAGTCGGAGCCGACGAGGGCGACGCAGTCCTGGCCGAGCTGGGGCGTGGCGTGCGGGAGCCAGTGGGCCCACGCCCAGTCGGCGCCGGCCTCGCGGACGGACGACAGCACGACCAGCGAGAGGTCGCGGGGGCTGTGCAGCACGGCGGCCTGTACGGCGAGCCAGCGCACGGTGGACAGGGCGCGGGGGCGGTCGCCGGCGACACCGATGACGCCGAGCTCGGCGAGGGGCAGGGTGACCGGTACGTCGGCCAGCAGCGGGGGTTCCGGCTTGTCCTCGGCGTATCCGCCGCGGGCCATGACGAGGTCCACGTCGGCCGGGAGCGCGCCGACGCCGACGCGCAGTTGGAGGGCGTCCACGTCGGTGATCCGGCGCTCCCACAGGCGGCGGCGCGGTCCGGTGGCGAAGAGCAGGACCTGCGCGGGGTCGGGGCTGTCGGCCCGCCGGTGCTGCTGGTCCTGCTTGCCCAGGCGGAGCAGCTCGGCCTCGAAGGCGGCGAGGTCCTTCTTGTACTGCTTGAGGGAGTTCTTGTTCTTCTTCTTGCCCTCGCGGTTGTCGCTGATCCACTGCCCGAGCATCATGATCGGGGTCATGGCGCAGAAGAGCAGCATGTAGATCTGCTTGGTGACGGCGAACATCACCAGACCGAAGATCATCGGGGTGAAGGCCGCGATCATCTGGAAGCGGGCCCGCTCCGACTTCGACGGCAGGACGGGGACGACCGCCCGGGGCCGGGGCCGCAGCGGCGACAGCCGGGGCGGGCGGTTGTAGGCGAGCCCGCCCTCGCCGGTGGCGGACAGGTGGGCGTCGGGCTCGGTGACGTGGTCGAGGACGAACAGAGATTCCCCCGCCCGCAGTACGGCGCCCAGCGGCCAGGCCGTCTCGCCCTGGACCTCCTCGTCGTCGAGCAGGACCCCCGTCGTCTGCTGCGTCTGGAGGGTGGCGTTCCCCTTGACGTCGACCGTCACGCGCGCGGCGACGGGCGCCAGCCCGCCGTCCGGCACCGGAACCGTGCAGGTGGGGGCGGAGCCGATGGTCGCCGCACCGACGCCCAGGCGGACCACGCGGCCGGCGGCCGGACCGGCCGCGATCCGCAGTTCGTAGCGCCCGGCCGGTTCGCCCCGGCGCAGCAGCGGGCCGATCGCGTCGTCCACGGAGACCCGCATGCCGTCGCGCAGGATCCGGGCGACGGGAGTGCCCGGCTCGCACCGGTACCCGTCCGCCCACAGGGCCGGTCCGGAAGGCGCCTGGCGCGCGAATCCGGCGTGCAGCGGTACGACCACCTCGCGGGCGCCGCCGGGCCACCCGGGGCGGGCGCCGCCGAAGGCCGAGGCCACCGCCTGCGCCACATCGCCGGCCGTCGCCGTCTCGTCCGCGTTGATCACGACGTCCTGCGGGGCTGTGCCCCCGTGTACGACCGTCACCAGGACTCGCATGACCTGTCCCCTCACCCTCGGCGCGTGCCGCGCCGCCCGCCCGCCGGGCCCTCACTGATCAACTGAGGCTAGTCGCTGGGCGGGGAGCCGGGAACAGCCGCCCCCGGCGTTCCCCGCCATTGCTGCGGGCATTCCGGCGCGGGCCCGCCGGAATGTGAAAGGGTCGGCAATGCGCGGGATATCACATATTCACCCGAGCCGGACGATTGGGGTCACCACCGGGAGAACACGGAGCCGCTCCCCGCTGAATCCGGTCAGTGTTCCGGGACGGCCGCCGGGAGGAGCTCCACGGCCACATCGGCGGGGTACCCCGTCGTCGGTCCCGTGCGGCGCGCGAATTCCCTCACGCCGGCCAGCTGATCGGGTCCGAAGCGGAAGTCGAGCGTGGTGAAGTAGCGCTCCAGGAGCTCGGCGTCGAAGGCCTCCCAGCGGGCCGCCTGCTCGGCGACCTTGGTGACTTCCTCCAGGGACACGTCCCGGGAGGCGAGGAAGGCCTCGTGCACCTTCTGCACCACGGCGGGCTCGCGGGCGAGGTAGTCCTTGCGGGCGGCCCAGACGGCGAAGACGAACGGCAGCCCGGTCCACTCCTTCCACATCAGTCCGAGGTCGTGCACGGCCAGGCCGAGCCGGGGGGCGTCGTGCAGGGAGGCCCGCAGCGCGGCGTCGCCGATCAGCACTGCGGCGTCGGCCTCCTGCATCATCAGCCCGAGGTCGGGCGGGCAGGTGTAGTAGTCCGGCTCCACGCCGTACTTCTCGGAAAGCAGCAGCTGGGCGAGGCGTACCGAGGTCCGCGAGGTCGAGCCGAGGGCGACGCGGGCGCCGTCGAGCCGCTCCAGCGGCACCTGCGAGACGATCACGCAGGACATCACGGGGCCGTCGCAGCCGACCGCGAGATCGGGGAAGGCGACGAGGTCGTCAGCGTTGCGGAGGAACTCCACGAGGGTGATCGGCGCGATGTCCAGCTCGCCCGCGACGAGGCGCTCGCTGAGCTTCTCGGGGGTGTCCTTGGTCAGCTCCAGGTCCAGCAGGGTGCCGGTTCGGGCCAGCCCCCAGTAGAGGGGCAGGCAGTTCAGGAACTGGATGTGGCCGACGCGGGGCCGGCTGCGGTAGACGTCCACATCGCGAGACTAGCCCCCGGGTCGCGTCAGCGTTCCGACGGGCCTCAAACGTTCGAGTGACGTGATCTTTCCCTCTGGCCCGACCCACGGGGTGCGTGCTACGCTCGTCGCAAGTTGCAGTTTGGTTTCCCTTGCAGTACGAGGCCTGCGGAGAATGTGACCCGCAGGCTTTTGTAGTTTTCAGACTTCTTAGCAGGTTCTGGAGCAGGGCGACCCTTTGGCCCATAGGAGGGCTCATGGCTACCGGAACCGTGAAGTGGTTCAACGCTGAAAAGGGCTTCGGCTTCATCGCCCAGGACGGCGGCGGCCCGGATGTCTTCGTCCACTACTCCGCGATCAATTCCTCTGGTTTCCGCTCCCTTGAGGAGAACCAGCTGGTGAACTTCGACGTCACGCAGGGTCCGAAGGGCCCGCAGGCGGAGAACGTCACCCCGGCCTAGTCGCCTGGGCCAACCTTAATCGCGGTTGGATAAGCAGTACCCAAGGAGCCCCGTCCCCTCTGCGCGAGCAGAACGGCGGGGCTCCTGCCTTTTCCCTCCCGGGGTGGGTGGGGGACAGCGCGGAGGCCCGCACCGTTCGTCACGGTGCGGGCCTCTACGCTGCGCGCGGCGGGGTGCCGCCGCCCCTGCGGGCCGGGTCAGGCCGGGGTTTTGGGCTGGGTGGTGGTGGCGGGGGTGATCTTGAGTTCCAGGATCAGGACCACGTTCTCCGGGGTGATCAGCCGGAGGTGGTACGTGCCCGGGGCGACGTCCGTCGTGATCAGGTCCGGCACGGCGATCTTGCCGTCGGCGCCCGTGGCGGCCAGCTCCAGGCTGGTCGTCCGCTCGCCGGCCGCGTCCTTGAAGTACGGCCCCTTCGCGGTCTCCGGGTCCACCGGGATCCACGTACCCGGCTTCTTCGGGTCCTCCCGGACCAGCCCGGCGGTGGCCACGGTCCCGGCGACCGGCTTCTTGTCCGCGGTCGTGGCGAGGATCCCGATCCCCTTGAAGCTCGTACCGGCGACGACCTCCAGCGGCTTCGTGCCGTCCGTACGGACCAGCAGCTCCGCGACCGGCTTCGCCGTGACCGTACCGGCGAAGTTCACCGTGAGCCGCGCCACCTTGTCGTACGTCGAGGCCCGCAGCGTGAAGGTGCCCGCCTTGGCGCCGGCCTTGAGGCCCGGCGCGGACGCGACACCGTTCGCGTCCGTCTTGGCGACGAGGGAGTCCGCCGGGGTGGTCCCGAAGCCGGTACCGCCCGTGGTGTCCTCCTCTACCGCGAAGACGACCTCCTGGCCGACGGCCGGCTTGCCGTCGCTCAGCAGCACCTTGACCCGGGGCGCCCCGGCGAAGGCCGACCCGGCCTCGGCCGTGATCCCCGCGCCGCCGAGCTGGGTCAGCTCGGCCACGTGCGGGGCCGGCTTCTCGGGCTCCGTCGGCTTCGTCGGCGGCTTGGTGGGCGTCGTGACCGGCGGGGTCGTCGGCGTCGTCACCGGCGGGGTCGTCACCGGCGGGGTCGTCGGCTTCGTCACCGGCGGCCGCGCGGCCGCGGGCTGCGGGGTGGGCAGGGTGCCCGTCGGCGGCGTCGGGTAGGTCCCGGCCGGCGGGTTGGGGATCTCGGCGACGCCGCCCTGCTGGTACTGCCGCATGTAGCCGAGCACCGTGTTCACGTACTCGCGGGAGTTGTTGTAGCTGAGGATCGCCGAGTCCAGCTTGGCCGCGACCGACAGGTCCCGGTCGCCCGCGCACAGGTAGAGGCCGGCGCCCAGCGCGGCGTCGTAGATGTTGTTCGGGTCGCGCTTCGCGTCGGCGTTGCCGTCGGCGCCCCAGACGGCCCACGTCGACGGGATGAACTGCATCGGACCGACGGCCCGGTCGTAGACGACGTCCGCGTCCCACTCGCCCCGGTCGGTGTCGCGGATCTCCGCGAAGCCGTTGCCGTCGAGGCGGGGACCGCGGATCGGCTTCTCGGTGTACCCGTCGGCCTTCAACCCGTAGCCCGAGGCGTGGACGGACTCGACCCGGCCGATGCCGGCGAGCAGCTGCCAGGGCAGCTTGCAGTTGGGCAGCGCGGCGGCCACGGCCACCTCCGCGCGGCGGTAGGCGTCGAGGGCCGTCCCGGGTATCCCGCTGGCCCCCTCCGGCGTGCCGGCGGCAGGCGCCGGCGTCGGATCGGCGAGGTCGCCGGGCAGGTCCAGCCGGGCGTCGCCGCGGTCGGCGGCCTGCGGGCTGTCGGGCGTCGGCTCGGACTCGCCGGCGTCGGCGGTCGACGGAGTGGTCACGACGGCGGCGGTGGTCAGGCTGGCCGCGAGCGCGGCCGTGCACAGGACCTTGCGCGAGGTGTTGACGAGGTGACGGTGAAGCGGCTTCACAGTGCGGCGATCCCCCCAGGAGCCGTCAAAGGTGTCCGGCCGGTCGGGCCGTGAATATCCACTGTCTATCAGGTATTCGGAATCGACTCGCCGTTCCCCCGGGAGATGTGGCACACCATTCGTCTTGTCTTCCACCCCGGTCCTCGGACAGTTGGAAACCGGGGTGCCGGGCCTTGACCGGATCACCCCGAAGACTTCCGGTTTGCTTTGCTTTGGGTCGCGTCGGGCATCGGGTGTGCTGCCGCGCCGTCTACCCGGGGCCGATTTCCGCCCAGACCGTTTTCCCCGGCGGCCGGGGCGCCACCCCCCATTCCCGTGCCACGGCTGCCACCAGCCGTAGCCCCCGCCCGCCTTCGGCCGACCAGGGATCCACGTGCGGGGGTACCGGCGGCGGCCCCGTGTCGCCGTCGGCGTCGCTCACCATCACCCGTACGCTCTCCCGCCCGTCGTAGCGCATCCGCAGCTCGAAGTCCCGGCCGGGGAGCCGCGCGTGCAGCACGGCGTTGGCGGCGAGTTCACCGACGACGAGCCCGACGTCGTCGGAGAGCGCGCAGTCGAAGGGCACGCCCCAGAGGTCCAGCTGCGCCCGCGCCAGCCGCCGGGCGAGGCGCGCGCCCCGGCGGGTGGAGCTGAACCGCTGCCGGAAGTCCTTTGCCATGTCACTGATTTCGGTCGTCACCTCACCGAGCGTGGCGGTCCGCTTCTACCCTTTCCAGAAGCGGCGGCGCTACGACGGTGATCCGTACGTGCGCCGACCCCTTCGTGTACGGGCTGTACGGACGAGGGCGGATCAGCCGATGAACGACCTGTCGGAGCACGAGGAACGACCCGAACGCCCGGTGGAGGCGGACGGCACGGCACACCTGTTCCGCGCCCTGGGCAAACAGATCAAGGCACTGCGGGAGGCCGCCGACTTCCACCAGAAGGAACTCGCCGCGCGCCTCCACGTCGGCGAGGACCTGATCGGCGCGATCGAACGCGGCGTACGCACCCCCCAACCGGACCTCCTGGAGCGGGCGGACGCCGTGCTGGGCGCGCGGGGGGTCCTGCGGGTGGCGGTGCCGGAGGTGAGGGAGGCGTTGAAGCGGGCGCGGACCCGGCATCCGGATTGGTTCCGGAGCTATGCGGAGGCTGAGGCGGCTACGCAGGCGCTGCATGAGTACGGGCAACAAGGAGTACCGGGCTTGTTGCAAACCGAGGGCCACGCACGAGAGATCTTCACTCAACGCCGCCCGCTTCTGGACGTGGAAACGATCGAAAGGCGGGTGCAGGACCGATTGGCCCGCCAGCAGATCTTCGAACGCTGGCCTTCCCCTACATTCAGCTTCGTCCTCGACTACAACCTGTTGGAACGGGCCGTTGGCGGATCAGACGTCCACCATGGCCAGCTCCTGCGATTCCTGGAAGTCGGCCGGTTACGCACGGTGGAGCTCCAGGTGATGCCGTACAAGCAGGGTGCACACGCCGCCATGGGCGGCTCCTTCACCCTCTTGCACCCCAAGGGGCGTCAGCAGATTGCCTACCACGAGGCGTACGGCCGCCCCCACCTGATCACCGACCCCGATCAGGTACGCATCATGGCGGAGCGCTATGGAATTATCCGGGCACAGGCGCTCACGCCGGACGAGTCCCTCGACATGATCGAGAAGATGCTGGGAGAGACACGATGAACACCACGAACCTGGCCTGGTTCAAAAGCAGTTACAGCGACGGCGAGGGCGGCAACTGCATCGAAGTCGCCCTGACCTGGCGGAAGTCCAGCTACAGCGGCGGCGAGGGCGGCCAGTGCGTCGAGGTGGCCGCCTGCCCCGCGGTCGTCCACGTACGGGACTCCAAGGTGACGGCGGGACCCGAGCTGGCGGTGGCGCCCGCGAGCTGGAGCGCGTTCCTGGACGGGGTCGCAGCGGGCCGTTGACCCTGCGCGGACCGAGCCCCGCCACGTATCGACGGCGGAGCCACGGGCGCAGGGGGTGGGTCAGCGGAGGGTGAGCGGATTCTCGGACCCCACGCGGGACAGCTTCTCGGGGTTGCGGACGTAGTAGAGGCTGGCGATGAGGGCACCCTCGACGCGGACCGCCAGGACGCCGTCGAGCTCTCCGTCCAAGTGGACGAGGAGGGCCGGGGCGCCGTTGACCACGGTGGGGGTGACGGTGACCAGGTTCTGGTGCCTGCCGAGGCCGCCGATCATGAAGCGGGCCACCTTGTCGGCGGTCGTGATCGGGCGTACCGCGGCCTGCTTGATGCCGCCGCCGTCGCTGAGGAGGACGACCTCGGGGGCGAGGACGTCGAGGAGGCCCTGGAGGTCTCCGGTTTCCAGGACGCGCCGGAACGAGTCCAGGGCGGCCCGGGTCTCGCTCAGGGAGACCACCTGGCGGGGGCTGCGGGCGTCGACGTGCTTGCGGGCGCGGTGGGCGATCTGGCGGACGGCCGCGGGGGTCTTGTCGACGGCCGCGGCGATCTCGTCGTAGCTGACGTCGAAGACCTCGCGCAGGACGAAGACGGCGCGCTCGGTCGGCGCCAGTGTTTTGAGGACCAGCATCATCGCCATCGACACGCTCTCGGCGAGTTCGACGTCCTCGGCCACGTCCGGGGCGGTGAGCATCGGCTCGGGCAGCCACGGGCCCACGAACGCCTCCCTGCGGCGCTGCATGGTGCGCAGCCGGTTGAGGGCCTGCCGGGTCGTAATGCGGACCAAGTAGGCCCGTCGGTCCTGGACTTGCTCCAAGTCGACCTCCACCCATCGCAGCCAGGTCTCCTGGAGGACGTCCTCGGCGTCGGCCGCCGATCCGAGCATCTCGTAGGCGACGGTGAAGAGCAGGTTGCGGTGGGCGACGAAGCTCTCGGTCGCCGGGTCAGGGGCCTTCACGGCAAGATCCTTTCGGTAGGTGGCCGTCACGCTAGGCCGTGACGGCTACCTCTTCACGCTTGGCCTGGAGCAGCTCCTGGCGCTTGCCGCCTCCCGACATGAGGTGCAGGCGGTAGCCGCCGGGCTTGCCGGCCTCGTCGGCGAGGTGCTTGACGACGCCCTTGCAGACGGTCTCCTTGAGCTTCGCGCCCAGGCGGCCGTCGACCTTGAACCAGATCGCGACGTCGGCGCGGGTGGCGAACTGGAAGATGCCGTCGCCCCGGCCGAGGCTGATGCACTGCGCGGCGAACGACTGGTTGAGGGTGGCGGGCTCCTCGCCCGCGACACGGCTGAGGACCGTGTCGGCGGCCCGGGCACCCATGGGCATGGCGGCCTGGCAGCTCATGCGCAGCGGCAGGCCCGAGGGGGCGGCCGAGTCGCCGGCCGCGATGATGCGGGCGTCGTCCACACTGGTCAGCGTCTCGTCCGTGAGGAGGCGGCCCAGGGCGTCGGTGGTCAGGCCGCTGCGGGCGGCCAGGTCCGGGACGCCGAAGCCGACGGTCCAGACGGTCACCTCGCTCGGCAGCTCGCGGCCGTCCGCGATCCGGACGCTGCCGGGGGTCACCGAGGCCACCCTGGCGTCTTCGAGCACGGTCACTCCGAGCTTGGCCAGCCGCCCGGCGACCGACTTCCGGCCGCGCGGGTGCAGGTACGGGCCGAGCACGTCGGCGCAGAGCAGGGTCACGGCGCGGCCGGCCTCCGCCAGCTCGGCGGCGGTCTCGATGCCGGTCGGACCCGCGCCGACCACGGTCACCGCGCCGTTCGAGGCTTCGAGGACCGGCCGCAGCCGCTGCGCCTCCTCCAAGGTGGCGATCGGGTGGGCGAACTCGGCGGCCCCGGGGACCCGCGGGTCGGCGCTGCCGCTGCCGACCGCGTAGACCAGGTAGTCGTAGCCGACCGTGCCGCCCGAGGCGAGATCGAGGGTGCGGGTGGGCGCGTCTATCCGCGCCACGCTGTCGACCACCAGAGCGACCCCCTCGGCCAGGACCTCCCGGTAGTCGACGACCGCGCTGTCGGTGCCGCCCACCAGCTGGTGCAGGCGGATGCGGTGGACGAAGCTCGGGCGGGGGTTGATCAGCGTCACGCTCACGTCCTCGCGCCGCGTCAGCCGGTTGGCCGCCATGACGCCCGCGTAACCGCCACCGATCACAACCACGTTGGTGTTCATATCCGCTCCTCCGTCAAGGGGTGTTCGGCCTCAAGACACCGCTCGGCCCACCCTTGTGACACCTCAGGAGGACTTTCTCATTGAACACGTTCAGTTGAACATGTTCAATGACGTCATGGAAAGAGTCCACTGGATCCAACGGGTCCTCGCCGCAGTGGCATTGCTCGCCGCCGTGCGCGTCCCCCTCGCCAACGACTTCCTGCGCCCGACCGTCATAGCCGCCCTGGCCACCGCCGCCCCCTGGTTCCTCCTCAACCACCAACGCGCCTTCGCCCGCACCTGCACGGCCATCGGCCTCACCCTGCTCGCGTGGGGCCTCTGCGCCCTCTTCTCGGGCATGGCCGCGTTCTGGCCGGCGGCCCTGCTCCTCCTGGCCGCCGCCCTCGGAAACCCGGGCAGGGGGCCGCACGGGTAGCCCTACCCGGAACCTCTCCCCCGCAGGGGCACGGGCGGGTCCGGCCGGGGAGCTCCTTACATGGCCGAACATATACCCACGCCCCTTCACTCTGCGTCGAGCGCGGGCTCGTCCCGCACCAGCGGCGCGGTCAGCCGGCCCGCGTCGAAGGCGGCGCCCGTGCGCTCCGCCCCGAAGCGATCGACGCCGTCGCCGGCTCCTTCGAGCGGATCTCCGACCTGACCACGCGCGACCCGCTCGCCCGGCCCGGCTGGCGGGCCCGGCTGAACCAGAGCCGGCTCGGGAGCACGGCGCCGGCCGCACCGGTGTACCAGTACCACGCGCTCGCCGACGAGCTGATCCCGTACGCGGTGGGCCGCGAGCTGCGGTCCGACTGGTGCGCCCGGGGGCGAAGTTCGAGTTCGATGCCGTCTGGGTCGGAGAGCACGTCAGCGGTGTGATCACCCAGGCCCCGGCCGCCGGCGCCTGGCTGGCCGCCAGACGCATGCATGAACAGGCTGCATGCATAGGATCCCCGGATGGCAATCACCAGCTACCTCCTGCAAGGGCCGCGAGTGGCCCTACGCCACGTCCGCAGACAGGACTACGCCGAGCTCACGGAGCTGGCCCAGGAGAGCGCCGAGATGCTTCGTCGCTGGCTGGGTGCTCGCGAGAACACGGTCGAAGCGTTCGAGGCCTACCTTGAGCGGTTCGAGCAGCCCACTCATGAGGGCTTCGTGATGTGCCTGTGCAGCACTGGCTCGATCGTGGGCGGCGTCAACATCAACAACATCGTCCGAGGCACCCTCCAGAGCGGAACCCTGGGCTACACCTCCTACGCCTCTACGACCGGCCGTGGCTATATGACCGAAGGCCTCAGGCTCGTGGTCCAGCTCGCCTTCGGCCAGCTGGACCTGCACCGACTGGAGGCGAACATCCAGCCGGACAACACTTCCTCGCTGAACCTCATCAGACGGCTGGGCTTTCAGCACGAGGGCACATCGACTGCCTTCCAGTACATCAACGGCGAGTGGAGGGACCACGAACGCTGGGCCCTCACCGCCGAGATGGCACGCGAAGCAGCACAGTTCACGAACTCCCCCGACGCCCCGCAGCTGCGGACAGCCATCCCGCGGGCCAACCCTGACACTCGGCCGGCCGATGTCGACTGCTCAGGAGTCACCTCACTGAGGAAGGAGTCTTGCCCCGAAGCATAGGGAGGGCGCCGAGATCGTCTGCTGACAAACGAGCACCTGGACACCCTCATCGCCGGACTGTACGTGAAGATCGACGACGAGATCGGAGATATTCGATGCCTGGGCAAACCACCACAGTTGGGCGACTCCGAGCTGGCCTCCCGACCGGCCCGGTTCAGTCGCCGGCGGGGCAGGACCGCGTGCCGCCGGGGAGCCGGCCGTCGAGCAGGAAGTGGTGCACGTACTCCTGGACGCAGGGCGAGGACTCGTATCCCGTGTGCCCGTCGCCCTTGTGGTCCAGGACCACCGCCGAACCGAGGCGCTCGGCGGTCTCCTCCGTCCACTCGTACGGGGTGGCCGGGTCGCCCCGGGTGCCGACGAGCAGCATGCGCGGAGCGCCCGGGCGGTCGATGTTGCGGATGAAGTCGGTGCCCGCCGGACGGCCGTAGCAGGAGAGCACCGTCATCAGCTGGTACGGCCCGAAGATCTCCGAGGCCTTGGTGAACTCGGCGGTGCGGTCGGTCACTTCCTTTTCGACGGCCGCCGGGTCCGCCCGGGCGTTCGACCGGTCCGGGTCGTCCGCGCAGTTCACGGCGACCAGGGCGGCGTCGCCGTTGTCCGCGGGTACGGCCGGGCCCTCGCCCGGTCCGCCGCCGTCGTCGTCGTCATCGGTCGGCGGCTGCGTCGGGCCGCCCAGGTGGAGCAGTCCCTCCGGGTCGCGGCGCCGTTCGGCCGCCGCCAGCGCCTCGGCGAGGTCGGGCCACATCGTCTTCGAGTACAGGGCGACGCCGATGGAGGTGACGACGTCCTGGCCGGTCATGTACGAGCCGTCGTCCCCGACGAGCGGCCTCTCGTCGAGCCGCGTCACCAGGTCGGCCACCTTCTCCTTGGCGGTGCGGGTGTTGCTCCCGTAGACGCAGTCGTGCCGGCGGGCGCACCAGGACAGGAAGCGCTCCAGGGCCCGCTGCTGGCCGCGCGCCGATACGAGGGCCTGCTCGGCCAGCGGTTCGCTCAGGGTGTCGACCCCGTCCAGGACCATCCGCCCGATGCTCCGCGGGAACTGCGCGGCGTGGACGGCCCCGAGCCGCGTCCCGTAGGAGAAGCCCAGGAAGTTGAGCTTCCGGTCGCCGAGGACCCGCCTGATCACGTCCATGTCGCGGGAGACGTGGACGGTGCCGATGTACGGGAGGACCGGCCCGGAGGCGAGCTCGCAGCGCCGCACCACGGCCCGCAGGGCGGCCAGCTGGGAGGCGGCGTCGCCGACCTCCTCGTCCTGGACCGACTGGGAGCCTCCGCAGGAGACGGGCTCGCTGCGGCCGACGCCGCGGGGGTCGAAGGCGACGAGGTCGTAGCGCTCACCGAGGTCGGCGAAGACGTCGGGGTCGTCGGCGAGGGTGGCGATGCCCGGGGAGCCGGGGCCGCCGAAGTTCAGCAGGAGCGAGCCGATGCGCTTCTCGCGGTCGGTGGCCGGGATGCGGGCCACCGCGACCCGGACCGTGCCCTTGGCCGGGTGGTCGTGGTCGAGCGGCACGGCGATCGTCGCGCACCGCATCACGGCGGGCGCGTCCCGCTCGGGGCACTTCCCCCACCGCACGCGCTGCCCGTGGAACCGCTGCAGGGGGTCCCCGCCGGTCGGCGCGACCGTCGGAGGGGGGCTCGGGGCGGGGCCGAGCGCGGCGACGGGGGCGGCGTCCGGGGTGGTGCCGAGGCCGACCAGGAGCAGCACGCAGGCCGCGGCGGCGACCCCGGTACGGGAGCGCGGGCGTATGCGGCATCGGGGCACTGCGCCCTCCTCGGACGGGCCCCCCGGACCAGTCAGCCCACCATAAGCGCGCCCCGACGGCCCCGCGCGTCCAGCGGGCGGAGCCGCGGCGACCGGGGGCCGCCCCGGTCGCCGCACCCCCACGCCCGTGCCCCGAACCCCCGCTGTACCGGGGGCCCGGCTCAGGCCCCGGACTCGCGCGGCCCCCGGTACAGCGCGTCGATCTCGTCCCGGTAGTCCCGTGCGATGGCGGCGCGCCGGAGCTTGAGGGAGGGGGTCAGATGGCCGCGCTCCTGCGTGAAGTCCGCCGGCAGCACGGTGAAGCGCCGTATCGACTCCGCCCGGGAGACGAGCCGGTTCGCCTCGTCCACCGCCCGCTGGAGGTCCGCCCGCAGTTCCTCGTCCCGCACCAGCTCCCTGATCGGCAGGCCCTGCTTCTTGCGCATCTGCCGCCAGTGCTCCAGTCCGTCCGGTTCCAGGGTGATCAGCGCGGTGACGTACGGCCGGTTGTCGCCGACCACCATGCACTGGCCGACCAGCGGATGGGCGCGCAGCCAGTCCTCCAGCGGCGCGGGGGCCACGTTCTTGCCGCCCGAGGTGATGATCAGGTCCTTCTTGCGGCCGGTGATGGTCAGGTACCCGTCGGCGTCGAGCTCTCCGATGTCTCCGGTCGGCAGCCAGCTCCCCGGCGGGACGGCGTGCCCGGTGTTCCAGTACCCGGCGAACACGTGCCGGCCGCCCAGCAGCACCTCCCCGTCGTCGGCGATGCGTACGGCCGTGCCCGGCAGCGGCCAGCCCACCGTGCCCAGCCGGGGGCTCAGCGGCGGGGTCACGGTGCTCGCGCCGGTGGTCTCCGTCAGTCCGTAGCCCTCGAAGACCTCGATGCCGGCGCCCGTGTAGAAGGCGGCGAGCCGCCGGCCCAGCGGCGAGCCGCCGCTCAGGACGTAGCGCACCCGGCCGCCGAGCGCGGCCCGGATCCGCCGGTAGACGAGCGGGTCGTACAGGGCGCGGGCCGCGCGCAGTACGGGCCCGGGCCGCTTGCCGGGGGCGGTCTCGGCGAAGCGGCGCGCGATCCGGGCGGCGCGGTCGAAGGAGGAGGCCCGGCCCATCCGCTCGGCGGTGGCGCGGGCGGTGTTGTAGACCTTCTCCAGGACGTAGGGGATGGCGAGGAGGAAGGTCGGCCGGAATCCGGCCAGGTCGGCGAGCAGGTCCTCGGTGGCGATGCTGGGCGCGTGCCCGAGCTTGACGCGGGCCCGCATGCAGCCGACGGCCACCATCCGTCCGAAGACGTGGCTGAGCGGCAGGAACAGCAGGGTCGAGGCGGGGTCCTCGCTGACCGACTTGAAGACCGGGTGCAGCAGTTCCACCGAGTTGTCCACCTCGGCGAAGAAGTTGGCGTGGGTGATCACGCAGCCCTTGGGCTGTCCGGTGGTGCCGGAGGTGTAGATGATCGTGGCGACGGACTCCGGCGTACGGGCCGCCCGCCGTCCGTGCACGACCGCGTTGGGCAGTCGCTCCCCGGCCTTGACCAACCGGGCCACCGCGCCCGTGTCGAACTCCCACAGGTGCGTCAGCCAGGGCATCGCGGCCCGGTCGGCACTGATCAGGCGGGCCTGCGCGGTGTCCTCGACGGCGCAGGCCACGGCTCCGGAATCCTGGATGATCCAGCGGGCCTGGAGCGCGGAGGAGGTCGGGTAGATCGGTACGGTGACCAGCCCGGCGGCCCATCCCGCGAAGTCGAGCAGGGTCCATTCGTAGGTGGTGCGGGCCATGATGGCGAGCCGGTCGCCCTCCCGCAGCCCTTCGGCGATCAGCCCCTTCGCGACGGCGAGCACTTCGGCCGCGAACTCGGCGGCCGAGACGTCCCGCCAGGTCCCGTCCCGCTCCTTGCGCGCGAGCACCGGGTCGCGGGGCGCCTCCCGGGCGTTGTCGAAGGGGATGTCCCCGAGCGATCCGTGCGCCTGGACCGGCGCCAGCGGGGGAACCCGCACTTCGCGCACCACCCCGCCGATGACGGTCTTGGCGGGCTCTACGGATCCGACCAGCCTGAGCGCGGCGTCCACGGTGCGGTCTCCTCGGCTCGACACGGGCGTTACCGCCGGTAATCTACGCACCGGTAACCCGCTCGGCCACCCCCTGTGCACCCTTCTTCACCGACGCTCCACGCCACCGCCCCACGACGCGCCCGCCGGCCCGGTCGCCGTACGGGCGGGTACGCCGCAGCCCCCGCCCGGACGGGGGCGAGGGCTGCGACGAGTGCGGGGCGAGGATCAGGCGGCGACGGTGACCGGCTCCGCCTCGGCGGACGCGGCCGGGGCGACGGGCGCGGCCGGCTCGTCGAGCGGCGAGGACGAGGCGGAGGCGTAGGCCTCCTTGTCCAGGATCCCCTCGCGGGCCGCGACGATGACCGGGACGACCGCCTGGCCGGCCACGTTGGTGGCCGTGCGCATCATGTCCAGGATCGGGTCGATCGCCATCAGCAGGCCGACGCCGGCGAGCGGCAGCCCCAACGTGGAGAGGGTCAGGGTCAGCATGACCGTCGCGCCGGTCAGACCCGCCGTGGCGGCCGAACCGACCACCGAGACGAAGGCGATGAGCAGGTACTCCTTGATGCCCAGCGGCACGTCGAAGATCTGCGCGATGAAGATCGCGGCGAGCGCCGGGTAGATCGCGGCGCAGCCGTCCATCTTGGTCGTGGCGCCGAAGGGGACGGCGAAGGACGCGTACTCCTTCGGAACGCCGAGGCGCTCGGTGACCTTCTGGGTGACCGGCATCGTGCCGACCGAGGAGCGGGAGACGAAGGCGAGCTGGATGGCCGGCCAGGCGCCCTTGAAGAACTGGACCGGGCTGACCTTGGCGACGGTGGCGAGCAGCAGCGGGTAGACGCCGAACATCACCAGTGCGCAGCCGATGTACACGTCGGCGGTGAAGGTCGCGTACTTGCCGACCAACTCCCAGCCGTAGGTGGCGATGGCGGTGCCGATCAGGCCGACGGTGCCGATCGGGGCCAGCCGGATGACCCACCACAGGGCCTTCTGCAGCAGCTCCAGTACGGACTCGGCGAGGTCGAGGACCGGCTTCGCCCGGTCGCCCAACTGGAGGGCGGCGATGCCGGCGACAACGGCGAGGAAGACGATCTGGAGGACCTTGAGCTCGGTGAACGGCGTGACGATGTCCGTCGGGACGATGCCGGTGAGGAAGTCGATCCAGGAGCCGGTCCGCTTGGGGTCCTTGCCGTCGGCCGCGGTGAGGCCGGTGCCCGCGCCCGGGTCGGTGAGCAGGCCGATGCCGATGCCGATGCCGACCGCGATCAGCGACGTGATCATGAACCAGAGCAGCGTGCGGGAGGCGAGCCGCGCGGCGTTGTTCACCTTCCGCAGGTTGGTGATGGACACCAGGATCGCGAAGAAGACGAGCGGGGCGATGGCCAGCTTGAGCAGCTGGACGAAGATGTCCCCGACCTTCTCCAGGGTGGTGCCGAGCCAGCTGACGTCCTGGCTGCGGGCTATCCAGCCGAAGAGCACGCCGAGCACGAGGCCGGCGATGATCTGGGCCCAGAAGGGGAAGGTGAAAGAGGCCTTGGCGGGGGCCTGGGGGGTCGCGGACACGGACACTCTCCGGAGGGGACACGCTGAGGACAGGCGGGGGCGATGCGGTGCGGTGCGAATGCGGTGCGGCAGCCGGAAAGGAGCCGGCCGGGACCGCTGCCGGGGCGAGCCGGACGGGGCTCAGCCGCAACAGCGACAGGCCGCGGACGCGCGGCGGCAGTGGTCGACGCGCAGGCACGCCACGAGCGGAGGGCTCGTGGTCGTCGGGTGGGCGGCTGCGGTCAACATGTTGAATACGCTAACACTTATCCTTTGAGAATCTCAAAGGGCGCCTTTGAGACAGCGACGCGCGCGGCCCCTGCCCACTGCGGCCGCTGTCCGCCCCGGGAAACACGAACGCCCCAGCGGATGACGGGCGGTGTGCCCGGCGCTGGAGCGGTTCGGTGCGTTCTGCGGGTACGTGAGTGTTCCGCGTGTGCGGTGCGTCTGCCGTGATCGGCGTATCGGTGTGACGAAGCCGACGGGACGGGGCCCTACGAGCCGACGCGCGCGGCGTCGTCGGCCCGGTCCTCCTGGCCGCGGTTCGCGGCGAGCTTCTGCTTCGCACCCGCGACGCGTCCGGAGATCTGCACGGACATCTCGTCCCGCTGCTTGCGCAGGAGGACGAAGGAGAGCGGCGCGGAGAGCACGAGGGCGAGCAGCACGACCCAGGCGGGGTTGGCGTCCCCGAGCCCGGAGGGCACCCAGCCCAGGCGGACGAGGCCCGCGACGAGGACGAGGCATCCGACGAAGATGCCCAGGCGCATCGCGGTGTAGCGGATCGTTGCGCTCGGCTTGCGGGACACGGTGACCCCTTCTCTCTCGTCGTCCTCGGTACGTCTGCGTGCCCGTCCAGTGAAGCACGCCGGGCGCCGACTCCCGCCCAGCGGGGTGGGCGGGGTCGGTGCGGCGGCAGCCGCATCGGGCCCCGACCGGCCCTGGCCTTCGAGGCCAGGGCTCACCAGGGCGCATCTGTCGACCAGCCGCCGGATCAGACGCGCATCGCCTGCGGGGTCTCGCGCAGGTCGGCGACCGGGCCGGGGTACTCGCGGATGATCTCGTAGCGCGTGTTGCGCTCGACCGGGCGGAAGCCGGCCTCGCGGATCAGCTCCAACAGGTCCTCGCGGCCCAGCTTGTTCGGGGTGCCGTAGTTGTCCGCGTCATGCGTGATCTTGTACTCGACGACCGAGCCGTCCATGTCGTCCGCGCCGTGCTGGAGCGCGAGCTGGGCGGTCTGCACGCCGTGCATCACCCAGAAGACCTTCACGTGCGGCACGTTGTCGAACAGCAGCCGCGAGACCGCGAAGGTCTTGAGCGCCTCGGCGCCGGTGGCCATCGACGTCCGCGCCTGGAGCTTGTTGCGCACCTTGCCGTCCTGCATGTCCACGAAGTCGTGCTGGTAGCGCAGCGGGATGAAGACCTGGAAGCCGCCGGTCTCGTCCTGCAGCTCCCGCAGCCGGAGCACGTGGTCCACGCGGTGGCGCGGCTCCTCGATGTGCCCGTACAGCATGGTCGCCGGGGTCTTGAGCCCCTTGGAGTGCGCGAGGCGGTGGATGCGCGACCAGTCTTCCCAGTGGGTGCGGTGGTCGACGATGTGCTGGCGGACCTCCCAGTCGAAGATCTCCGCGCCGCCCCCGGTCAGCGACTCCAGGCCCGCCTCGATCAGCTCGTCCAGGATGTCGGAGGCCGACATGCCGGAGATCGTCTCGAAGTGGTGGATCTCGGTCGCCGTGAACGCCTTGAGCGAGACGTCCGGCAGCGCCTTCTTCAGCTCGGAGAGCGAGCGCGGGTAGTAGCGCCACGGAAGGTTGGGGTGCAGGCCGTTGACGATGTGCAGCTCGGTGAGGTTCTCGTTCTCCATGGCCTTGGCCAGGCGCACGGCCTCTTCGATGCGCATCGTGTACGCGTCCTTCTCGCCCGGCTTGCGCTGGAACGAGCAGTAGGCGCACGACGCGGTGCACACGTTCGTCATGTTGAGGTGGCGGTTGACGTTGAAGTGGACGACGTCACCGTTCTTGCGCGTGCGGACCTCGTGGGCGAGACCGCCGAGCCAGGCCAGGTCGTCGGACTCGTAGAGGGCGATGCCGTCCTCCCGGGTCAGCCGCTCGCCGGAACGGACCTTCTCCTCCAGCTCACGCTTGAGCCCAGCGTCCATTCCGCTCGCCCGCCTTCCTCTATGTGTCCTGTCGTACTGCCTGCAACCGCCACCAACCGTACTCTCAGCCCTCTTCGGGCAGTTCCCCGACCCGGTTCTCCCACTTCGTGGAGAGCACGATGGTGGTGCGGGTGCGCGAGACGCCCTTGGTACCGGAGAGCCTGCGGATGATCTTCTCCAGGCCGTCCACGTCGTTGGCGCGGACCTTCAGCATGAAGGAGTCGTCGCCGGCGATGAACCAGCAGTCCTCGATCTCCGCGAGGTCGCGCAGCCGCCGTGCCACGTCCTCGTGGTCCGCGGCGTCGGAGAGGGAGATGCCGATCAGCGCGGTGACGCCGAGGCCCAGGGAGGCCGCGTCGACGGTCGCGCGGTAACCGGTGATGACCCCGGCCGTCTCCAGCCGGTTGATGCGGTCGGTGACGCTGGGGCCGGAGAGGCCCACGAGACGGCCCAGCTCCGCGTACGAGGCACGACCGTTCTCCCGGAGTGCCTGAATGAGCTGCCTGTCCACCGTGTCCATTACGTGGAGCCTTCCATTATTCGGCGATCCTGCAAGTCTAGGTATAGAATCTAAGGCACACAGGGTCAACACCCTGTGAATCTTTCAACAGATCGATGACGATCTTCAGGAGTGGTTCACCGTGTACACGATCGAGATGGCCTACGCGCACATGCGACAGCTCCAGGAGCTGGCCAACCGATCCCGTGCCCACCAGCCCGCCGCCGCGCAGCGCGTCGACCGGACCCGCAAGCCGCGCACCACCAAGTAGGCCTAGCCACCGGCGCTTGCCGCCCGGGGAGGACGGGAGCCCGCGGGCTCCCCCTCCCCGGCGTCTCCGCCGAGGCGGCCGTCCCAGCGGCGGTACAGCCGGTGCGGCACCCCGGCCGCGTCCAGCACCCGCCCCGCGACGAAGTCCACCAGATCCTGGATGTGCGTCGCGCCCGAGTAGAAGCCCGGGGATGCGGGCAGCACGATCGCGCCCGCCTCGTCCAGCGCCACCAGATGCTTGAGCGTCTGCCCGTTCAGCGGGGTCTCCCGCACGGCGACCACCAACCGGCGCCGCTCCTTGAGCGTCACGCTCGCCACGCGCTGGAGCAGGTCCTTCGACAGCCCGAGCGCCACTCCCGCCACGCACGCCGTGGACGCCGGCACGATCAGCATCCCCCGCACGGGGTACGAGCCCGAGCTCGGGCCGGCCGCCAGGTCCCCGGCGCCCCAGTACCGGACGTCGGCGCCGTCCATGGCGCCGGGGTAGGTCGCCGGCTTGCCGTCGGCGCCGCGCGCCAGCCACTCCGTCAGATCGTCACGCCAGTGCGCGTCCCGGAAGGCGATTCCGGTCTCGTCCAGCAGGGTCAGCCGCGAGGCCCGGCTGACCACCAGGTCGACGCTCTCCCCCGCCGCGAGCAGCCCGCGGAGCACGGCCGCCGCGTAGGGCGTCCCGGACGCCCCGGAAACCCCGACCACCCACGGGGTGCGCTTGCGCTCAGTCATACCTCCGAGACTATCCGGCCACCACGGGCGGGCACTCGGTAAGGTGGCGGGACGTTCCAGGGGTGGGGCGCTTCGAAGGGGCGACGATGAGCACAACGACGGATCCGTCCTGGACGCGGACCGACCGGGCGAAGGCGGCGGGCAAGCTGATGCTCGCCTGGATCGCCCTGCTGTGGGTCCTCGAAGCGGTGGATCAGGCCACCGGCAACGCCCTCGACCCGTACGGGATCACCCCGCGCGATCCCGATCACCTGATCGGCGTCGTCGCCCATCCCTTCCTGCACTTCGGCTTCGGCCACGTGGCGTCCAACAGCCTGCCGCTGCTGATCCTCGGCTTCATCACCGCCCTGAGCGGCATCCGCCGCTTCCTCGCCGTCAGCGCCCTGATCACCCTCGCGGTCGGCGTCGGCGCCTGGCTCGTCGCCCCGCCGAACACCCTCGGCGCGGGTGCCTCCGGGCTCGTCTTCGGCCTTTTCGGCTACGTGGTGGTGCGCGGCTTCGTCGAGCGCAAGCCGCTCGACGCGGTGGTCGGCCTGGTGGTCGCCGCGGTCTGGGGCAGCTCGATGTTCCTCGGCGTCCTGCCCACCGACTCCGGGGTCGGCTGGTACGCCCACCTCATCGGCCTCGTGGCGGGCGTCCTCACCGCCGTCTGCTTCCGCCGCCCCGCCCCCGCGCCGCGGCGCGAGGCACTCACGGCGTGAGCCCCGGGCCGCGGGTTACGGCGTGAGGCCGCGGAGCGCCAGGTCGAGGACGGCGCAGACGAAGAGGGCGATGCCGATGAAGCCGTTGACCGTGAAGAACGCGCGGTTCAGGCGCGACAGGTCATGGGGCGTGACGATCGTGTGCTCGTAGACGAAGGCCGCGGCGACGATCAGCAGGCCGCACCAGAACAGCGCGCCCGCGCCGGTGGCCACGGCGTACCAGGCCAGCAGGGCCGTGGTCACGACGTGCGCCCCGCGGGCGCCCCAGAGCGCGGCCGCGACGCCGAAGCGCGCCGGGACGGACTTGACGCCCTCCGCGCGGTCGGCGGCCACGTCCTGGCTGGCGAAGATCAGGTCGAAGCCGCCGATCCACACGCCGACGGCCAGTCCGAGGATCACCGCGTCCCAGGACCACGTGCCGGTGACGGCCAGCCAGGCCCCGATCGGCCCTATGGCTTGGGCGAGGCCGAGGATCGCGTGCGGGAAGTTCGTGAACCGCTTGCCGTACGGGTAGACCACCATCGGGACCACCGCGACGGGCGCCAGCATCAGGCAGAGCGGGTTCAGCAGCGCCGCCGAGCCGAGGAAGACCACGAGCGCTATGCCGGCCCCGGTCCAGGCCGAGCGCACGGAGACCGCGCCGGTGACGAGCTCACGGCCGGCCGTGCGGGGGTTGCGGGAGTCGATCTCCCGGTCGATGATCCGGTTCGCCGCCATGGCGAAGGTCCGCAGCCCCACCATGCAGACGGTGACGAGCAGCAGCGTGCCCCAGTGCACGCTCCGGTCGAGCCGGAACATGGCGGTCAGTGCGGCGATGTAGGCGAACGGCAGCGCGAAGACCGAGTGCTCGATCATCACGAGCCGCAGGAAGGCCTTGACCTTGCCGGTGGCCTGCGGCGCGGGACCGGGTCCGAGCACGCCGTCGGCGGTCGCCATCATGCGAGGCTCCTGCGGAACTCTTCGAGGTCGGCCAGCAGCGCGGCGGCGGGCACCGGCCCCGTCTCCAGGGTCCGGGGCGCGCCCTCCTGGCCCTCGGGCGGGGTGACGCGGGCCGTGAACTCCCAGGTGTCCGCCACCGGGCGGGCGTCCAACCGCAGCACGTCTCCGGCCTCGGTCGTGAACGGCTCGGCCGCGGCCAGGGCGGCCGCGAGGCGCTCGGCGAAGTCCTCCGCCTCGGCGTCCCGCAGGCCCGGCAGCTCGAAGCCGTCGCCCTCGCCGTCCTCCTGGTCCAGCATCAGCGCCCAGACGTTGCCGGGGCCCGCGAACTCCTCGGGCGAGACCCCGGCCCGCTCGGCGGCCTCGCGGACGCCCGGGTCCGCCGGATCGAGCTCCGGACGCACCAGGGCCACGTACGTGGCGTCGCCGCCGATGAAGAGGGCCGGGCCCCCGACGACGGGGCTCACAGTCCGTACTCCTTCCAACGGCTGTCGACCAGGGCCGCCGTGGCCGGGTCGGACTCGACCATGTCGGGCCAGCCGCCGTCGCGGGTGTACCCCTCCTCGGGGAGCTTCTTCGTGGCGTCGATGCCGGCCTTGCCGCCCCAGAACTGCTGGTACGAGGCGTGGTCCAGGTGGTCGACGGGGCCCTCGACGACCGTGAGGTCGCGGGAGTAGTCCGTGTTCCCCAGGGCCCGCCAGGACACCTCGTGCAGGTCGTGGACGTCGCAGTCGGAGTCCACCACGATGATCAGCTTGGTCAGCGACATCATGTGCGCGCCCCAGATGGCGTGCATGACCTTCTGCGCGTGCTTGGGGTACTTCTTGTCGATCGAGACGATCGCGCAGTTGTGGAAGCCGCCCGACTCCGGCAGGTGGTAGTCCACGATGTCCGGCACGATGATCTTGAGCAGCGGGAGGAAGAAACGCTCCGTCGCGCGGCCCAGCGGCCCGTCCTCCGTCGGCGGCCGGCCGACGACGATCGACTGGAGCAGCGGGCGCTTGCGCATGGTCACGCAGTCGATCTTCAGCGCGGGGAACGGCTCCTGCGGCGTGTAGAAGCCGGTGTGGTCGCCGAACGGCCCCTCGGGCAGCATCTCCCCGGGCTCCAGCCAGCCCTCGATCACGACCTCCGCGTGGGCCGGGACCTGGAGCGGCACGGTCTTGCAGTCGACCATCTCGATCCGCTTGCCCGCGACGAACCCGGCGAAGAGGTACTCGTCGATGTCCCCGGGCAGCGGCGCGGTGGACGCGTACGTCACGGCGGGCGGGCAGCCGAAGGCGATGGCGACCGGCAGCCGCTCGCCGCGCTTCGCCGCGACGGCGTAGTGGTTGCGGCTGTCCTTGTGGATCTGCCAGTGCATGCCGATGGTGCGCTTGTCGTGGCGCTGGAGGCGGTAGAGGCCGAGGTTGCGGACGCCGGTCTCGGGGTGCTTGGTGTGGGTCAGCCCGAGATTGAAGAAGGAGCCGCCGTCCTGCGGCCAGGTGAACAGGGCCGGCAGCCGGTCGAGGTCGACGTCGTCGCCGGTGAGCACGACCTCCTGGACGGGGGCGTCGCCCTTGATCTTCTTCGGCGGCACGTGGACCATCGAGCCGAGCTTGCCGAAGGCCTCGCGGACGCCGATGAAGCCCTGCGGCAGCTCCGGCTTCAGCAGCCCGCCGATCTTCTCGCTGATCTCGCCGTACGACTTCAGGCCGAGGGCCTTGAGCAGGCGGCGGTCGGTCCCGAAGACGTTCATGGCCAGCGGCATCGCCGAGCCCTTGACGTTCTCGAAGAGCAACGCGGGCCCGCCGGCCTTGTTCACTCTGTCGACGATCTCCCCGATCTCCAGATACGGGTCGACTTCGGCCTTGATGCGCTTGAGGTCGCCCTCCCGCTCCAGAGCCCGGAGCAGCGAGCGGAGATCGTCGTAAGCCATTGGGCCAGTATCCGTCACCTACTACCCTGGAAGCGTCACCGGGGCCCGCCACGGGCCCGCCGCCACTGCCTGGGAGTCGTCCCGCACCGTGCTGCGCTATCTGCCCTTCCTGCTGCTCCTCGCGCTGACCATCTACGCCTTCATCGACTGCCTGAACACGCCCGAGGAAGAGGTCAAGCACCTGCCCAAGGCGGCCTGGGTGTTCATCATCCTGCTGTTCTCCATCGTCGGGCCCGTGGTGTGGCTGGCCGCGGGCAGGAAGCGGGTCGCGGCCGGAGGCGGCGGTCTCGGCGGGGGCGGCCTCGGCGGCGGCCGGGCACGCCGCACCCGGTGGGTGGCGCCCGACGACAACCCGGAGTTCCTGAAGTCGCTGCGGGACGAGCGGGACGACCGCGAGCGGCGCGAGAAGCGCGAACGCCGGGACGGCGGGGCCGACGGGGCACCGGGCGAGGACGGCCGCACCGGCGACGGCGGTGCCGAGGACGGCGACACCGGCAAGGACACTGACAAGGACACCGGCAAGGACACCGGACCCGACAAGGGCGGCCCGGCCTGACCGGCGGCCCGGCCGGGGCTCACTCCGTGGTTTCGCTGACTCAGACGCCCGCGTACGAGTGCTTTCCGCTGAGCAGGATGTTCACGCCGTAGTAGTTCCAGATCCAGCAGGCGAAGGCGAAGAGCGCGAGGTACGCGGCCTTGCGGCCCTTCCAGCCGGCGGTGGCACGGGCGTGCAGGTAGCAGGCGTAGGCCACCCAGGTCACGAACGACCAGACCTCCTTGGGGTCCCAGCCCCAGTAGCGGCCCCAGGCGTCGCCCGCCCAGATCGCGCCCGCGATGATCGTGAAGGTCCACAGCGGGAAGACGGCGGCGTTGATGCGGTACGAGAACTTGTCGAGCGAGGCCGCCGAGGGGAGCCGCTCCATCACGGAGGACCGGAAGCGTCCCGGCACCCGACCGGCCTCCAGGTGGCTCTCGTAGCCGTCCCGCAGGAGGTAGAGGACCGCGCCGGCCGCGCCGATGTAGAAGACCGCGCCGCAGAAGATCGCGGTGGAGACGTGGATCCACAGCCAGTACGACTGCAGGGCCGGCACCAGCTGGTCGCTCTCGGTGTACAGCCAGGTCACCGCGATGCCGAGGTCCAGCAGGACGGTGGTGACCAGGATCAGCCCGAGCCAGCGGACGTTCTTCTTCAGGGCCAGCAGCACCAGGTACGCGCCGACGGCCACGGTGGAGAAGGTGATCGAGAACTCGTACATGTTGCCCCAGGGGGCGCGCTGGACCGACATCGCGCGGGCGACCACGCCGGCCGCCTCGACCAGGAAGGCGAGCGCGGTCAGCGAGACCGCGATCCGCCCGTAGAGGTCGCCCCGCTCGTCGCCGCCCGCGGCGCCCGGCCCGTCCGGCACGTCGCGCGTGCCGGCGGCGGAGCGGGTGACGACCTTCGGCTTGTCGAGGACCGCGGTCGCCCCGCCCTTGCCGCGCACCTGCACGGCGGGGGCGGCGGCCGCGCCGGTCTTGCGCGCCGTCAGCGCGGCGGCCGTGCGGGCCACCTTGCTGCGGCTGCCGAAGGTCCACTCCAGGATGTGCGCGAAGAAGGCGAGCGTGTAGACCGCCATCGACGAATAGATCAGGTAGTTGCTGATCTCGGCCAGGTTCTCGTTGGCTGCGGCTGCGAGCGGCGTCATCCGCGCTCTCCTTCAGGGGTTTCTTCGACGGGATCGGCCGCGTCGGGTGCGGCGGGGGGTGCGGCGGGCGCCGTCGGCGCCCGGTCGTGCAGCGCGGCGGCGAGCTGCGCCAGCTCCTCGGGGAGCTTGGTGGACTCGCTGCGGCCGAGGCCCGCCATCTCGACGACGGTCACGCCGTCCTCGCCGGCCACCGCGCGGACCCAGATCCGGCGGCGCTGGATGAACAGCGATCCGGCCAGGCCCGCGATGGCCGCGATCGCGCCGGCCAGGGCGAGCCCGCTGCCGGGCTGGTGGGTGATGGAGAAGGTGGCCCAGCGCTCGATGCCCTCGAACTTCACGGAGCCCGCTCCGTCCGGCAGGGTCATCGTCTCGCCGAGGAGGAGGCGCTGCTTGAACAGCTGCCCGTCGGCGCCCTTGAACTCCTGCAGCTTGGAGGTGTTCAGCTGGTACACGTTCTGCGGTAGGCCCGAGTCCACGCGCAGGTCGCCGTGGTAGGCGCTGAGCGCGAGCACGGGGAAGTCCAGCGCGGGGAACTGCGAGAGCATCGTGCCGTGGCCCTCGCCGGCGAAGGTCGGCACGAACATGGCGTTGAAGCCGAGCTGCTCCTTGTCGCCGTTCTTGTTCCGGTAGCCGTCCAAGACCTTGACGGCGCCCGAGGAGCTCAGGTTCGCGTCGAAGGGCAGCATCGGCACGGCGTCGCGGTAGATCACCTTGCCGGTGGGGTCGGTCACCGAGATGACCGGTGCGTAGCCGTGTCCGAGGAGGTAGATCTTGGACCCGCCGACCGGGAGCGGCTTGTTGACCTCGATCTCGGTCTTCCGGGGCGCGCCGTGCACGCCCTCGCTGAGGGTCACGTACGCCTTGAAGTCCCGCGGGGTGCCCTTCTGCGGGCCGGTCTGCTCGTACGTGGCGTCGAACCGGTCCAGCGAGAAGGAGAAGGGCGTCAGGTCGTCGGGGTCGAAGAAGCCGCCGTACTTGAAGTCGTCGTACTGGGTGAGGGTGTTCGAGAAGCCCTTGCCGCGCAGGACGAGCTTGCCGCCCTCGGACTTGAAGAGCTGGCCCCAGGCGAACGCCACCAGCATCACGATCAGGGCGATGTGGAAGGCCAGGTTCCCGGCCTCGCGCAGGTAGCCCTTCTCGGCGGCGACGGAGGTGCCGCCCGCCTCGGTGCGAAAGCGCCGCCCGCTCAGGAGGGTCTTCGCGTACGCGCGCACCTCCTCCGGGGTCTTCTCGGTGCGCCAGGTCGTGTACGCGGGCAGCCGGTCCAGGCGCTTGGGGGCGCCGGGCGGGCGGCCGGTGAGCTGGCCGACGAACTGCCAGGTGCGCGGGACGATGCAGCCGATCAGCGACACGAACAGCAGGATGTAGATCGCGGAGAACCACACCGAACTGTAGACGTCGAAGAGCTGGAGCTTCTCGGCGACGGGCACCCAGAACTCGTGCTCGTCCTTCCACTGGGCGACCTTCATCGCGTCGACCTGGGTCTGCGGGACCAGGGATCCCGGGATCGCGCCCAGGGAGAGCAGGAAGAGGAGGATCAGCGCCACGCGCATGGAGGTGAGCTGGCGCCAGAACCAGCGGGCCCAGCCGATCACGCCGATGCCGACGGCCGGCCCGGTGGGGCCGTCCTCCAGCGGGGCGGTGGAGAGCTGCGCGCCGGCCGCGCCGAGTGCGGGCTCGGTGCCGTCCTCGGAGGGGTCGGCCGGTCCAGTCGCCGTGTCGGTCGCCTTGTCGGTCGCCTTGTCGGTCGGCGCCTTGTCGGTCGTACTCATGTGCTCAAAGTCCTCAGATTCCCACCGTGACGCCTTGGGTCCAGCTCTGCATGTCGCTGACGATGCTGTCCCAGATTCCTGTGACGAGCAGCAGGCCGGTCAGGACCAGCATGCCGCCCCCGATGCGCATGACCCACGCGTAGTGCTTCTTCACCCAGCCGAATGCGCCGAGCGCCTTGCGGAAGGCGATGGCCGCGAGGATGAACGGCACGCCGAGGCCGAGGCAGTAGGCCACGGTCAGCAGCGCGCCGCGGCCCGCGCTCGCCTGGTCGAGGGAGAGGGTGGTCACGGCGGCGAGGGTGGGCCCCATGCAGGGGGTCCAGCCGACCCCGAAGAGCGCGCCGAGCACGGGCGCGCCGACCAGGCCCGCCGTCGGCTTCCGGTGGAAGCGGAACTCCCGCATCGTCAGGCCCGGGATCGCCCCCATGAAGAAGAGGCCGAGGAGGATCACCAGGCCGCCGAGGACCCGTGAGATGACCGCCATGTTGTCCTGGAGGACGTCCCCGAAGTAGCCGAAGAGCGCGCCGGTGGAGACGAAGACGGCGGTGAAGCCTGCGATGAACAGGCTCGCTCCGGCCAGCATCCGCCCGCGCCGGGCCTCGGCGAGGTCGGCGCCGCTGACGCCGGTCACGTAGGAGAGGTAGCCGGGGACCAGGGGGAGCACGCAGGGCGAGAAGAAGGAGACCAGCCCGGCGAGTACCGAGATGGGCAGGGCCAGCAGCAGCGCCCCGTTCAGGACGGTGGTGTTCACCCCGATGGGCTCGGCGGCGAGGAGGAGTCCGGTGACCACCGGTTCACTTCTCCGCGAGGATCGGGTCGATCATGAAGCGCAGCTGTTCCTCGCTGATCGCGACCAGGGCGCGCGCGGCGATCCGGCCGTCCTTGTCGAGGACGATCGTGGAGGGGATGGCCTTGGGGTTGAGGGTGCCCTTGGGGAAGCGGAGCATCAGCTTGCCGTCCGGGTCGTAGAGGCTCGGGTAGGTGATCCCGTAGTTCTGCTCGAAGGAGACCGCGTTCTGCTTGCTGTAGTCGCGCGTGTTGATGCCGACGAAGGCGACGTCCTTGCCGGCGTCGGAGAGCTCCTTCGAGACCTTCGCGAAGTTCGGGGCCTCGGCGCGGCAGGGCGGGCACCAGGAGCCCCAGACGTTGAGGACGACGACCTTGCCCTTGAGGGTGGTGACGTCGAGCGGCTCGCCGGCGAGGTTCTCGCCGTCGAGCGCGGGGGCCTCGTCGCGCTCGCCCCGGGGCACGGTCGAGATGCCGCTCGGGCCCGTCACGTAGTTGCCCCCGGAGCTGCCGGAGGCCTTGGCGCCGCCGTCCGTGTCGGTGCAGGAGGCCAGGGTCAGGACGCCCGCGACGGTCACCGCGGTCAGCAGGAGGGCACGGGCGCCGGTCGAGCGGCTGCTACGTCGACGGACCCGTGCGCGGCTAAGGCTCATGTGAAAAGTTTCGCATGAGCGGTTCGGGGATCTACCGCGCCCCCCGGAGGGGCGTCGATGCCCTGGTCAGCACCGATGTCCGGGCGGATGCCCGGCGGGCGCGGGGTGCGGCCGGCGGAACCGCGGCGCCGGAACCGCGGGTGGCGATGCCGGCCGCGGCCGGCATCGCCGAGTCCGAATCCCCGGTCAGGCGCCGAAGGCCTTGGACGCGCCCTTGACCGGCTTCGCCCCGGCCAGCAGGTGCGCCGGGACCAGGTCTCGGGCCGGCTCGCTGTAGCCCACCGACACCAGCTTGTCGCCCTGGTAGGTGAAGGACGTCAACGAGGCCAGCGTGCACTGGCGGCGGCGCGGGTCGTGCCACAGTCGGCGCTTCTCCGCGTAGCTGCGCACGATCCAGATCGGCAGCTGGTGGCTGACCGCCACCGCCTCGTGGCCGCGCGCCGCGTCTCGCGCCGCCTCCAGCGCGCCCATCATCCGGACCACCTGCTCGACGTACGGCTCGCCCCAGGAGGGCCTGAACGGGTTCGTCAGGTGCTTCCAGTTGCCCGGCTTGCGCAGCGCGCCGTCACCGACGCCGAAGGTCTTGCCCTCGAAGACGTTCTCCGCCTCCAGCAGCCGCCCGTCCGTCGCCAGGTCCAGCCCGTGGCTCTTGGCGATCGGCGCGGCGGTCTCCTGCGCCCGCTCCAGCGGGGAGGACACGACGTGCGTGACGTCCCGGGCCTCCAGGTGCTCCGCGACCCGGTCGGCCATCCGGCGCCCCAGCTCGGAGAGGTGGTAGCCCGCCCGGCGCCCGTAGAGGACCCCGTCCGGGTTGTGCACCTCTCCGTGGCGCACCAGGTGGACGACGGTGATCTCCGAGGTGTCGCCGGCGCTCACGCGGTCGCCTCCGCCGCGGCCCGGGCGGCGGCCGGGAGCGCGGCCGCGATGCGCTCGATCGCCCGATCGTCGTGGGCGGTGGACACGAACCAGGACTCGAAGGCGGACGGCGGCAGGTAGACGCCCTGAGCCAGCATCGAGTGGAAGAAGCCGTTGAAGCGGAAGCTCTCCTGCTTCTTGGCGTCGTCGTAGTCGCGGACCTCGTCCTCGGTGAAGAACACGGAGAACATGTTGGACGCCGTCTGCACCCGGTGCGCCACGCCCTCCTTGGTCAGCGCCTCGGTCACCAGGCCCTGGATCCGCGCCGACACGGCGTCGACCTTCTCGTACGCGGCCGCGTCGAGCAGGCGCAACTGCGCCAGGCCGGCCGCGGTCGCGATCGGGTTGCCGGAGAGCGTGCCCGCCTGGTACACCGGACCGGCCGGAGCCAGGTGGCCCATCACGTCCGCGCGGCCGCCGAAGGCCGCCGCCGGGAAGCCGCCGCCCATGACCTTGCCGAAGGTCATCAGGTCGGGCTCGACCCCGTCCACCCCGTACCAGCCGGCGCGCGAGGTGCGGAAGCCCGTCATGACCTCGTCGGAGATGTAGAGGGCGCCGTTGGCGCGGCACAGGTCGGCCAGACCCTGGTTGAAGCCCTCGGCCGGGGTGACGACGCCCATGTTGCCGGGCGCGGCCTCGGTGATCACGCAGGCGATCTCGCCGGGGTGCGCGGCGAAGGCCGCCCGTACCGCTTCGAGGTCGTTGTAGGGGAGGACGATCGTGTCGCCCGCCTGGGCTCCGGTCACCCCGGGGGTGTCCGGCAGCGCGAAGGTCGCGAGCCCGGAACCGGCGGCGGCCAGCAGCGCGTCCACGTGACCGTGGTAGCAGCCGGCGAACTTCACCACCTTGGCGCGCCCCGTGAAGCCCCGGGCCAGCCGGATCGCCGACATGGTCGCCTCGGTACCCGAGGACACCAGGCGGACCTGCTCGACGGGCTCGATCCGCGCGACGATCTCCTCGGCGAGCGCGACCTCGCCCTCGCCGGGGGTGCCGAAGGACGTGCCGCGGGCGACGGCCGCCCGGACGGCCTCGATCACCTCGGGGTGGGAGTGGCCGAGGATCATCGGCCCCCACGAGCACACGAGGTCGACATACTCCCGGCCGTCGGCATCGGTCAGATATGGACCGGTACCGGACACCATGAACCGGGGCGTACCGCCCACGGCGCGGAAGGCGCGGACCGGAGAGTTCACGCCGCCGGGGGTCACGAGGGACGCGCGCTCGAAGAGCGTCTGCGAAACTGGGGCTTCATACGGGTACGGGTAGCTCACACCAGCCATGGTCTCAGAGGCCGCGACAGACTTGCGGACGGGCGTTTCACCGCGCCACTGCGGGGGAGGTCACTGCCATGATGATCAGGCTGCGTGGCGGGGGCCGCGGGGCCGGGGCGAGCAAGACCAGTCGGGTGGAGATATGCAACGCGGTGGTGGACCGGGCGAGGGTACGGACGGCCTCGACCCCCAGCGCGCCCGCGAATCCCGCCGCCGGGGCAAGCACCGCCGCGCCGCGGAAGCGGCCGATGCCGTCCCGGGACCCGCTGCTCCCCCGGAAGGTCTGCTCAGGGGTCGCGGCATGGGAGTGACGTACAAGTACTTCGGCGCGCCCGACGGCGCGACGGCCGCCCGGGTCCCGGTGACGATGCGCCCGGAGGAGCTGGGCGGCGACGAGCTCGGCATGGGCGGCCTCTTCACCAAGATCAAGCCGGAGACGGTGGCCGCGATGGTCCTGACCGGCATCGAGGGCATACCCCTCCACAAGGTGCCGCCGCTGGAGCTGGTCGTCCTCCACCCCGACTACGCGGTGGTCAAACTGCCCATGACGGTCGTGGACCCGCTCCGCGGTGTGGGCGAGGAATCGGTCGGCGCGGCCGCCTTCATCTGGTCCACGGTCCCGGACCGCGGCGGCCCCCGCGACGCCTTCAACGTCTACCAGTTGCTCCACGAGTGGCAGGACTTCTCCCACCGCCTCCACGAGGCGGGCCACCAGCCGTACTGCCTGGTCTGGCCCTGACCGAACGGCCCGCCGGCCTCCGCCGGGGCAAGGGCCGTGGCCCCGGTGTTGCCCTCGCGTCCCTGGGTTCGGGGGCGGGGCGCCGGTAGACACGGGCCTTGGCAGTGGCAGTCGAGCGGGAGGGGCTCTCGTGCGGGCTCAGGCGAACGACCGCGGTGGGTCCGGCGGCGGGCAGGGGGCGGGCCGGGCCCGGCAGGCGCAGGCGCCCGTACCGGCCTCGGGGGCGGTCTCGGCGGTGTCCCCCCGGCAGGTCGGCGCGTTGCAGCGGCGGATCGGGAACACGGCCGTCGCGCGGCTGGTCGAGCAGGAGCGGCGCCGGCACGACGCGTCCTGCGATCACGACCATGACGCGCCCGCGGTGCAGCGCTCCGCCGTCCACGAGGTGCTCCGGGGCGCGGGCCGCCCGCTGGAGGAGCCGCTGCGCCGGGAGATGGAGGACCGCCTCGGTTCGGACTTCTCCGAGGTGCGCCTCCACACGGGGGCGGCGGCCCAGCGCTCCGCCGCCGAGATCGGGGCCCGGGCCTACACCTCGGGCCGCGATGTCGTCATCGGAGCGGCCGGTGGGGACAAGCACACCCTCGCGCACGAGCTCACCCATGTGATCCAGCAGCGGCGCGGCCCGGTGTCCGGTACGGACAACGGTGCGGGCCTGTCGGTGTCGGACCCGTCCGACGCCTTCGAGCGGGAGGCCGAGGTGAATGCCGTACGGGCCATGTCCCGGCCCCGGCCGGAGCTCCGGGACGCGCGGCCGGCGGCGGGCCCCGCGCACCGGTCGGCCTCCGGCGGCTCCGGGGCGCCCGTACAGCGCATGCTGGGCTTCGAGACCGAGGTCAGCCTCCCGGTGGAGAACGAGCGGGGTGAGAAGTACGAGGGCGACACCGACCTGGCCAAGAGCACCGCGGCGGACTTCAAGGTCGTCTCCGACAAGCGCTCGCTGACCAACGGAGGCGGGTACTCGAACGTGGAGTTCGTCACCGGGGCGGTCCCGGTGGTCGGTTCGATGAGCGAGGCCGGACCCGAGGCCCTGGACCATCTGGTCGAAGAGATCCGGAAGGTGCGCGAAGAGTTCTACCGGGCGGCCGACAAGACGCCGCTGCAGAACATGCCCCTGAGCCTGGAGATCCTCGCCGAGGGAGCCGGGGCCCGGGTCGCCCCGGGGCTCGGCTACACCGAGCACGCCGGACGCAGGGGCCTGGGCGACGGCCTGTTCGTGCACTACTCGGTCGGGGTACCACTGAGCGGCATGCCGATGTTCTTCGACCACCTCCGTGACGCCGCGCCCGCCACCGCGGGCGCACCGAACCTCCGTGCCCGCTTCCGCCTCACCCAGGCCAAGGCCTTCGCCTCGGACGTCGTGCAGATGTACGAACGGGGCGCGGCGGCCTCCAAGAAGCGCAAGCGGGTGGCCACGGACGCGCTCGACGGCTACAGCCAGCTGTTCTTCATGCAGGTCGCGGCCGTGGCCGACTACGTGGCGCAGGACCAGGACCAGGGGCAGATCAAGAACCTGACGGCCGTCCTGTCCCGGTCCCGGCTCTCGGACGTCCGGCGCCTGCTCGACCCGGCGTTCCAGGAGTTCCTGGGCGACAGCAGCGAGGACGTCCTCGACGCCCTCGCTGGATACCAGGAGGATTCCGGGGACGGCGGGAAGCTGGAGTTCCGCGAGAACGCCACGCGGCAGATCGACGGGCCCGAGGTGTCCCTCATCGCGTTCGCCCAATCGGCGCTCAACGGGGCTCCCGCTGTGGACCAGCAGAGCGTGTTCGGCGGCATGAACCAGATCGCCCCGCACCAGGAGGAGGGCGCCGTGATGGTTCCCTTCGAGATCCGCACGATGGGCGCCACGATGAAGACCTGGGACCAGCTCAAGGGCGAGCTGCACGACCTCGCGCGCTGGGCCGAGGACGCCTACCAGCACGACCGCATGCAGGCCGGCGCCTCGAACCGGCGGCGTACCGACCGCTGAGCGCGGCAGCGGCTCCGCGGCGGGCGGCGCCGTCCGGGCCGGGGCGGCCTTTCCCCGGGTGTGCCCGAACGGGCATGCCGACGGGTGGGTTCCGGGGGTAAGCAGGGGGGGCGTCCCCCCGCATCCGCCGCACACCCCGAGAGGCAGGTCCCATGCGCGTCCCCGCCCGCGAGAAGGCAGCAGCAGATGCCGCCAAGGACGGCTCAGGCCCGTCCCGGCATCCGCTTCGGGCCGAGGACCGGTCCGCCGCGTCCCGCGCCACCGCTCCCACGGCGGCGGCGCTGCCGGCCGACCCGCCGCGCCCCGGGGGGGCTGCTGGGCCGGTTCATGGCGCGTACCCGGACGCTGCCGGAGCCGCAGGACGACCTGGTGGCGCGGGTGCGGGCGGGCATCGCCGCGTACGACGGCGACACCAACCGCGACCCCATGCACTGCCTGATGGCGCTGACGAACCTCCAGATCGACATCGCCCCGGCCGAGGACACCGCGACCGGGGCCGTCAAGCCCTTCCTGTCGGCCAGGCCCGGCACGATGTCCCGGCCCAGTTGTCCTTGAGCAGCGCGGTCTTGGACTCCGGTCAGCAGGTGGCGGTCCCCACCCACTGACCGGCGCGGGGGAGGAAGCCGCGATCACGCCATCTTTGCCGCTTCGCCGATTACCTCTGGTTACCCGCCAGTTCACTACGTCGAGGGGACGCCCGGACGGGAACGTACGACCGCAAAGTGGACACCTGATCGAGATGTCGAGTACCGATTTCCAGACGCCGGGGCAAAGGCGTCCTTTGCCCCGGCGGACAACCTGACCGACGATGTCCGTGCCGCTCGGGTCACCGGAGGTCGCTCAGCACCCCGCTCACATTGAGCACCTCGTGGCACTCCTGTGCCTGACGGCCGGTAGCGGGGGTGCCCGGCTTCGCACAGGTCACCTGGACGGTCACAGTCTGGCTCTCGGTGATGCTGATGGGGGTGACCCAGTGGTAGTCCTGGTTGCGGAACGTCTCCAGCGCGATCGTGGTGATCTTGCGGTCGCCGAAGCTGATGGTCACCACCCCCTCGTCGCCCTGGAAGTTGGCGACGACGATGTCCGTGATCCCGAACGCCTTGCCCGCCGGCACCGTGTAGGAACCGGTCTTGGTCTGCCCGCCGCCGGTCTGCAGGTCGATGGTGGCCGAGCTCTGCTGCCCGACGGCGCCGATGCCGGTGCCCGCGCCCGTACCCGTGCCCGTACCGCCGCCGCCCGTACCGGCTCCGCCGGCCCCGGGCACGGGGTTCTTGGCGCCTCCGGCCGGCTGCTCGGCGCCGCCGGCCGCCGGGACCTGCCCGTTCACGTCGGCGGTGGGCGTCGGCTTCTTCTGCACCAGCTCGGCCGCCTCCTTGGCGGTGCTGCGCACGACCGGGCGCACCAGCAGGAACCAGGCGAGCAGCAGGGCGAGCAGGGCGGCCAGGACCGCGAGCAGCCACGTCGGGAAGATCGGGATCTGGACGAACTCCACCTCCAGCGAGGTCCGGACGGCGTCCGGCTCCGACCGCCGCTCCTCGGCGCCCTCGGCCGCCTCGCCGTCGCCCTCCCCGACCGACGCCACCTCCACGGTGAACGGCCACGTCACCGGGGCCCCGAACCACACCGGCGTGCCGGTACGGACCCTCAGCACCACCTCGCCGGACTCGCCCGGCTCCAGCTTCACCGCAGCGGGACGGAAATCGAACCTCAGCTCCTCGCCCGGCTGCGCGGGCGTGAAGCCCAGCCGTACGGGGCAGTTGCCCTCGTTGCGCACGGCGATCCGGTAGCGCCCGCGCAGCCAGCCGCGGCGGCGTCTGGGAGCGCTCTCCGCCCGCAGCTCCCGGAACTCCTCGACGTGCACGGTCGTCTCGGGGACCCGTACGGACTCGGGGTGCTCGGTGGGCAGCACCCGTACGGCGAGCGGCACGTCCCCGGCCCTCACGTGCGGCGAGCGCGGCGGCGCCAGACGGATCGTCACCGCTTCCGAGGTGCCGGGGTACAGGGAGAGCCGCGCGGGCTCCACCGTGGCCCAGGCAGCGCAGTCGCCGACGACCTCCAGGCGGTACGCCTCGACGATGTCGCTGTCGTTGCGGACGGTCAGGCTGGTGGACGCGGTACCGCCCGGCGTCACCGACACCGCCGGGATGTCGAGGCCGGGCGGGCCGGGGCTGGGAGAGGCTGCTGGGGATATCACACGGCGACGCTACGACGCCGCACCGGCCGCTTCCAAGGGCGCGGGGGCAACGCCCCGGGCAGCCCCGATGCCCTCCCGGGCTCTCCTCAACTCACCGGTGCGCAGCAGCTGTTGATGATCCTTCCCGCCCGTGTCCGCACATACGCATCCCGGAACAGGTACGACACATGACCCAGACCCAGAGCGAGTACCACGGACCCCTCTCCTCGTCCGGCGGCGGCCGGCGGGTCACCGTGGCCGTGTACGCGTCCGACCCGGTCCTGCACGTCGGGATCGTCCACCAGCTGCGCCAGCGCCCCGAGATCGAACTCGTCGACGCCGCCGGCGCCGACGGCGCGCAGGTGTCGCTCGTGGCCGTGGACAGCGTGGACGACGAGACGGCCGCCCTGCTGTACCGGCTGCGCCACGACTCCACCACCCGCACCGGGCTCGTGGTCGGCACCTTCGAATCCGGCGACGCCCTGCAGCGCGCCATCGAATGCGGGGTCACCGCGGTGCTGCGGCGCGCCGAAGCCGACCAGGACCGGCTCCTGCGCCTGGTCCTGGCGATGGCGAACGGAGAGGGCGTACTGCCCGGCGACCTCCTCGCGAAACTCCTCGACCACGTCGGCAGCCTCCAGCGTTCGGCCCTCGACCCGCGCGCGGTGTCCCTGTCCACCCTGACCGCGCGCGAGGCGGACATGCTGCGGCTGGTGTCGGACGGCCTGGACACCGCGGAGATCGCGCGCAAGACCTCGTACTCCGAACGGACCGTCAAGAACGTGCTGCACGAAGTCATCACGCGGCTGCAACTGCGCAATCGCACGCACGCGGTCGGCTACGCCCTGCGCAACGGACTGATCTGACCGCCGCGGCGGCACGGCCCCGGGGCGGGGCCCGGCGCCCGGCCCGCCACCGCCCCGGCCGCTGCCCGAAAGCGCACCCGGCGCTTCCCCCGGGTCCGGCCCCGCGGCCCTGCCGGTCCGCGGGCGCCGGCCCGCAGGGTGGCGGGATCATGCGCAGATGCTGCACCCGGACTGTGAGGTGGACCGTGATGGGCACGGGTGGCTCCGACGGTCGGCGACACCGCTGGGGGAGGGCCGGCGCGTCACTGCTGCTGCTGGCCCCCCTGCTCGCGGTGACGGCGGCCACCGGCCCCGGCGACGCCGGGGCACGACCCCTCGCGGCCGACGCCGGCGACAGCCGGGTGGCGTACGCCGGTACGCGCCACCGCAGCCTGGGCCGGGTGGCGACCGGCACGTCCAGCACCCCGCTGTTCGGGGAGGGTCCGGCCCACCTGGACCTCCAGCCCGCGGCCCTCGGCGACCAGTTGGTCTTCGCCGGCCGCCGCGACGAGCGGAACCCGCAGGTCTACCTGCGCTCCGCGGACGGCTCGGTACGCCGCCTGACCAGCGGCCTGGACGTGGCGCACCCCCGGCTGACCCCGGACGGCCGGGCGGTCGTCTTCGACACGGCCCAGCGGCCCGAGACCGGCGGCGTCCAGCGCGACCTGTACCTGGTGCGCACCGACGGGACCGGACTGACCCGGCTGACCGACACGCCCGCGAACGAGGAGCACCCCACGGTCTCGCCCGACGGCCGCCGCCTGGCGTACTCCAGCGACGAGGACCGGGCCGCCGGACGGCAGATCCACGTACGCCCGCTGCGGGGCGGCGCCGCCGTCCGCGTCTCCGATCCGGCCGACGGCCCGGCCACCGAGCCGGTGTGGAACCCGGTGGACGACGCCGCCCACCGCGACCGGATCGCCTACACCGCCACCGGGCCCGCCGGGCCCCGCCTGCGGTGGACCGACGGGCGCGGCGGCGGGCCGCTGCTGGCGGGCGCGCAGGAGCAGTGGCGTACCCACGGGGCAACCTGGCTGCCCGACGGGAACGGCGTGCTCTTCCTGAGCCCGAACCGCACCTGCGAGTGCGAGGGCGACTGGGACCACGTCTTCCGGGTGCCCGCGCACGCGGCCGACACGCCGCAGGTGGTGCTCAGCGAGGACCGCGAGGTCGCTTCGCCCACCTGGCTCGGGCCGCTCGACGGCGGCGGGGCCGTGGTCGAGCGCACCTCGGCCTCCGGGCCGCACGTGGTGACCCTGCAGGACGCGCGGGCGGACGGCTCCGACCCGCGTGACCTCGGCCTGACCATCCTCAAGGAGGACCCGGCGGCCGACACCAACACCGACCCGGCCAAGGACCCGCTGTTCCAGCCGGCCCCCGGGTACGACCCGTGGACCGAGCGGCAGAACTACACGCCCGACGGGCGCAGGATCGTGCTGACCCGCTTCGAGGACACGCCCGACGGCCGGATCCAGCGGATCTGGACGGCGGACGCCGACGGGTCCGGCGCGGCGCCCCTGCCCCTCGCGGGCCGCGGGCCCAAGGACTGGGACACCGACCCGACGTTCTCCCCCGACGGCAGGTTCCTGGCCTTCACCCGGACCTCGCCGGGCGGCACCGGCGGCGCCGCGGGCCCCGCGCGCATCCTGATCGCGGACGCCGCCACGGGCGCGATCCGCGGCGAGGTCACCCCGCCCGAGGGCCAGGGCAGGGGCGGCGACGCCCAGCCCACGTGGTCCTCCGACGGCACGACCCTGGCCTTCACCCGCAACCACATGATCAGCGACCGCGGTGGCAACAAGCACGTCTGGACCGTGCCGGTGGACCGCCTGGACCGCCAGCGCGACCTGAGCGCCATGCTGTGCCCAGGTGCCTGCGAGGTCATCGACGACAGCCCGGCGTTCTCACCGGACGGCGCCACCCTCGCCTTCAACCGCAAGAACGGCGGCGGCCGCCTCGACGACCAGGGCGGCATCCTGCTCGCCTCCCCGACGGGTGACGCCTGCCGGGTCCTGCTGCCCGAGGCCGCCCGCGACGTTCCCGGAGCGTGCGGCAGGGAACTGCCCGACAGCCCGGCCCGCGGACCGTTCCAGCCCCGCGACGCCGCCTGGACCGCCGACGGGAAGAGCCTCGTACTCAGCGCCCGCGGCGACCGGGCCGCCAACAGCCCCGAGAAGCTCAAGCTGGTGGACGTCGCCACCGGCGCCCACAACCTGCTCGTCACCGGCCTGCCGGGCCGGCAGAAGGAACCGGCCGTGCAGCAGTCGGTGGACCTCTCCGTCCGGGCGCCCGCCAAGGCGGCCCCGCTGACCGTGGGCGACTCCGCCACCCTCCGGGTGGACGTCGTCAACCAGGGCCCGGCGGCCTCGCCCGGGACCCGGCTGACCGTCGCGCCCCCGGCGGGGGTGACCGTCACCGCGCTCACCGCGCCGGGCGTCACCTGCGACGCCGCGACACTGACCTGCGCGCTGGGCACGGTGCGCCCCGGGGCGACCGTCCCGGTGACCGTCACCCTCACCGGTGTCACCGCCGGCGACCAGCCGGTGGACTGGTCGGTCACCGGCACCGTCCTCGACCCCCGCCCCACCGACAACGCCGACCGGACCGTGGTGCCGGTGCGCGAGGCCCCCGTCACGCCGACGCCGACACCGACACCCACGCCCACCCCGACGCAGACCCCGGCACCCACCCCGACGCCCACGCGGACGCCGACCCTCCCGCCCGCGCCGCAGCCGGAGCCGCCCGCGCCTCCGGCCGGGCCCGCGGTGCGCGTCACCGCGCAGCCCGACCCCGGCTACGTGGGCGGCCGCGTCGTCGTCACCTACACCGTGCGCAACGGACGCAACGCACTGGCCACCGGCCTGCGGCTGCGCCTCGGCCTCCCGGAGGGCGTGCCCCACAACGGGCCGCCGCCGGGCTGCGACCAGAACTGGACGTGCGCGCTGCCGGACCTGGCACCGGGCGCCCGGACCGTCCTCCAGGTCGTCCTCAGCCCCGACAAGGCGCTCACCGGCCGGGTGACCGGCACCCTCACCACGACCGGCACGGACGCCGACCCCGGCGACAACACCGCGCAGCAGCAGTTGCGCATCCTCCAGCCGCGCATCGTCGCCGTGCCGCCGATCGGCAAGCCCGGCTTCGTCACCTCGGTGCGCGGCGAGGACTTCCCGCCCGGTGTGCCGGTGCGGTTCACGTGGAAGCCGGGCATCACCGCGGCGGCGGCGCCGACCCTGCCCCGGCGCGACGGCACGTTCACCGGCCAGCTGCTGATCCTCGCCAAGGACCAGACCGGACCCCGTGTCATCATCGCGAGCGGCCCCGGCTTCTCCCCGGTGCAGACCGACTTCCTGGTGGTCAACGGCACGGTGCAGCCGCCCGACGAGGTGACCCGCCGGTGATCCACGAAGTCGACGAGGGGCTGCGCCGGCTGCTGGCGGAGTCCGGCTTGGAGGCGTCGGGCGTCGAGGTGGTGTTCGACGCGCCGACGCGCGACTGGGCCGCGCGCCGCAGCGCGCCCACGGTCTGCGTGTTCCTGTACGACATCCGCGAAGACCCCACCCGGCGCGGCAACGGCGGCGGCGAGGTGTACGACGCGGACGGGCTGGTCGTCGCGCGCCGCACCCCGCCGCGCTGGTTCGAGCTGACCTACCTGGTCACCGCGTGGGCGAGCAGGCCGCAGGACGAGCACCGGCTGCTCTCCCAGGTGCTGTCCTGCCTCGTGTCCGTGGACGCGCTGCCCGCGCGCCTGCTCAGCGGCACGCTCGCCGAACTCGGCCTGCTCGTGGACATGGACGCGGGGGGCACCGGCGCGGACGCCCCGGCCGCCTCCGAGGTGTGGTCGGCGCTGGGCGGCGAGCTGAAGCCGTCCCTCGGCGTGCGCGTGAAGGCGCCGCTGGCCGGCATCAGCAACGCCACCGCGCTACCGGTCACCGAGGGCCTGGTCGTACGGTCCGTGCCGCGGGTCGAGCCGGGGGAGACAAACGACGCGCGCCGGCTGCGCTACGTCGAGCTGAGCGGTGCGGGACCGGAGGGCTTCGGCGGCTCCCGGGAACGGCCGAAGGCTCCCGCGCGCCGCCGACGGGGGGAACGGCAGCCGTGACGCACACCGTTTCGCCGCCGCCCGCGTCGGCGTCGGCGCCCCCACCCGCGCCTGCGGCCGACACGATCCCGTACCTGTGGACACGGCTCCGGCTCGTCGAGGACCGGGTGCGCCGGGCCGTGGCGCTCCGGCGCGCCGCCGATCCCGACCCGGACGACCCCTACCGGGGCCAGTACCTCACCCACGAGGCCGTCACCCGCGTCCTGGACGCCCCGTACGACCCCGCCCTGCCCGCGCTCGCACCGGCCGACCCCCCGCCCGGCTCGGCGCTCGACGTCCTCGCCACGCGCTTCGGGCTGGCTCCGCTCGACCTGGACCTGCTCCTGGTCGCCCTGGCGCCGGACCTGGACGCCCGCTTCGAACAGCTCTACGGCTACCTCAACGACGACCTGACCCGCCGCCGGCCCACCGTCGCCCTCGCCCTCGAACTGTGCGGCCGCGCCGGGGTGGCGACCGCGCGGTTCCGGCTCTCCCCCACCGCACCGCTCGTCGCGGGCGGCCTGCTGGAGGTCACCGAGCCCGAACGGCCGCCGCTGTCACGCGTGCTGGCCGTCCCGGACCGGGTCACCGCACACCTCCTCGGCGACGCCTCGCCCGACCCGCGGCTGGCCGACGTGCTCGGGGAGGCCGCCGACGACCCGGCGGTGGACCCGGCCGAACTGCGCCGGGCCGTCGCGGCGGCCACGAGCGGCACCGGCCACGTCCACCTGCGGACCCGCGGCGGCGATCCCGTCGGCCTGGCCGCCGCCGCGCTGCGCGCCGGCGGGCTGCTCCCCCTGGCCCTGGACGCGGCGGCGCTGACGCACCACGTCCGTACCGTGCCCGAACTCGCCCGCGCCGCCGCCCGCGAGGCCCGCCTGCTGGGGGCGGGTGTGCTGCTCGGGCCGGTGGAGGAGCTGCCCGACAAGCCCGACGAGCGGACCCGGGTCCTGCGCGCGCTGTGCGCGGTGCTGCGCGGCACCCCCCTGTTCACGTACGGGACGAGCGGCTGGGAGCCCGCCTGGGCGGCCGACACCCCCGTCACCATGACGGTGGCGGCCCCGTCCCCCGACCGGCACGTCGTGCGCTGGCGGCACGCGCTGGAGCGGGCCGGCGCACCACACGGCCGGGCGGGGACGGCGGACGCCGTGGGCCCGGCGGCGGTTGCCGGAGACGAGCGCGGGACCGCCGTCGGCGGCGACGCGGGCACGGCTGTCGTCGGCGGCGACGCGGGCACGGCGGGCCTGGCAGCCGGTGCCGGCGGCGCGGGCGCGGCGGGCGGCACCGACGCGCTCGCGCGGTCCGTGGCCGCCCACCGCCTCGACGCCGGACAGCTGCGGCGCGCCGCCGACACCGCGGTGCGTACGGCCGCGCTCGACGGCCGCCCCGTCACCCCCGACGACCTGCGCACCGCCGTACGGGCCCAGAACGGCGCCGGACTCGCCCGCCTCGCCCGGCGGGTGGAGCCCGCCGTGGGCTGGGACGACCTGGTGCTGCCCGCTCCCACCCACCGCCGGCTGCGCGAGCTCGCGGTCCGCGCCCGGCACCGCGACCAGGTGCTCGGGCAGTGGGGCATGCGCCCCGGCGGCGGGCGCGGACGCGGGGTGATCGCGCTGTTCGCGGGCTCCTCCGGTACCGGCAAGACGATGTCCGCCGAGGTCGTGGCGGCCGACCTGGGCATGGACCTGTACGTGGTGGACCTGTCCACCGTCGTCGACAAGTACGTCGGCGAGACCGAGAAGAACCTGGAGCGGATCTTCACCGAGGCGTCCGCCGTCAACGCGGTGCTGCTGTTCGACGAGGCCGACGCGATCTTCGGCAAGCGCTCGGAGGTGAAGGACTCCCACGACAAGCACGCCAACATGGAGTCGGCCTACCTGCTCCAGCGGATGGAGTCGTTCGACGGCATCGCGATCCTGACCACCAACCTCCGGGCCAACCTCGACGAGGCGTTCACCCGCCGCCTGGACGTCATCGCGGACTTCCCGGTGCCCGACGCCGCCCAGCGCCTGGCCCTGTGGGAGCGGTGCCTGGGCGACCGGCTGCCCCGGGCCGACGGCCTCGATCTCCGCTTCTGCGCGGACCGGTTCGAACTGGCCGGGGGCTCGATCCGGGCCTGCGCCGTGACCGCCGCGTACTTCGCCGCCGCATCGGGCGAGCCGCTGACCATGTCCCAGGTGGTGACGGCGGTCGCCCAGGAGTACCGCAAGCTCGGCCGACTGGTCCTGGAGGGCGAGTTCGGTCCGTACGTCGACCAGGTCACGCACGTGTGAGCCGGGCCGCCGGACCGGGAGGGCAGCGCACTTGCCCCCGGCCAGGTCCGCACGCCCCTGCCCCGCGGCCGCGCCCGCGCGAAAAGCTGTCGGCGGACCAGAAATGCGGTCCTCGCAGTTCTCGCAGTCCTCGAAGTCCCGCAGTCCCCGCAGTCCCGAAGTTTCGACGTCCTGCGCACGCAGGGCAGCAAGCGCGAAGGAGCGAGCATGCCGACGTACCTCACCCCGGGCGTGTACGTGGAGGAGGTGCAGTCCGGTGCTCGCCCGATCGAAGGGGTCGGCACCGCCGTCGCCGCGTTCGTCGGGTTCGCCCAGAGCGGGCCGTTCCACGAGCCGACGCTGGTCACCAGCTGGGACCAGTACACCCAGCGGTTCGGTGGCTTCACCGAGGGCACCTACCTGCCCCACGCCGTCTACGGCTACTTCGCCAACGGCGGCGGCGCCGCGTACGTCGTCCGCATCGGCGGGTCCGGCCAGGACGCCTCCGTACCGGCCGCCGGCACCGCCCGCCCCCACCTCCGCGCGGCGGACCCCGTCGAGCTCGGCGGCTTCCTCGTCGCGGCGCGACCGGGAGTCACCGGCGTGTCCGTGGAGATCGCGGACGCGGACGGCGAGAACCCGCCCGAGGACCGCTTCAAGGTCCTGGTCCGCCAGGGCGACCAGGTGGCCGAGACCTACGAGGCGTCCGCCCGCAAGAACGTCAAGGGCTACCTCGTCACCCAGGCCCGTGCCTCGAAGCTGATCGAGGTCACCGAGCAGCGCAACGCGCCCCAGACCCGGCCCGCCGGCCAGACCGTGGCCCTGCCCGACGCCTCGGCGGCGCCCGCCCCGACCGCGCAGGCGGACGTGTCCCGGCTCGACCCGTCCGAGTACGTCGGCGACGCGGGCGCCCGCACCGGGTTCGCCGGTCTGGAGACCATCGACGAGATCACCATGGTCGCCGTTCCGGACCTGATGAGCGCCTACGAGCGCGGCGACATCGACTCCGAGGGCGTACGCACCGTGCAGCTCGCGGTGATCTCGCACTGCGAGCAGATGGGCGACCGGGTGGCCGTCCTGGACACCCCGCCCGGGCTCTCCGCGCAGCAGGTGCGCACCTGGCGCATGGACGAGGCGGGCTACGACTCCCGCTACGCGACCCTCTACTACCCGTGGGTGCGGGTCTTCGACCCCGCCGCCGGGCACAACACGACCGTCCCGCCCAGCGGTCACATCGCCGGTGTGTGGGCCCGCAGCGACGCCGAGCGCGGTGTGCACAAGGCCCCCGCCAACGAGGTGATCCGCGGTGCGGTGGACCTGGAGCTGCGCCTGAGCAAGGGCGAGCAGGACCTGCTCAACCCGATCGGCGTGAACTGCGTACGGGCCTTCCCCGGCCGGGGCATCCGGATCTGGGGCGCCCGCACGCTCTCCTCCGATCCGGCCTGGCGCTACCTGAACGTGCGCCGGCTCTTCAACTACCTGGAGGAGTCCATCCTCCTGGGCACCCAGTGGGTGGTCTTCGAGCCGAACGACGACCGGCTGTGGTCGAGCATCCGGCGCAACGTCACGGCGTTCCTCACCGAGGAGTGGCGCCGCGGCGCGCTGTTCGGGCGCACGGCCGCGGAGGCGTTCTACGTCAAGTGCGACCGGGACAACAACCCGCAGGAGTCGATCGACCAGGGCCGCGTCGTCTGCGAGATCGGCGTTTCGCCGGTGAAGCCCGCGGAGTTCGTGGTGTTCCGCCTGGCCCAGTTCTCCGACAGCACCAGCCTCGTCGACGAGTGACGATCAGAACGGGCAGAACGGCCTGAAGAGCCGGGCGAGCCGGTAAAGCCCTGAGAACAAGGAAAGGTGAAGGACAGTCATGGCAGAGGGCGATGCTCTTTCCACCCATATCTTCGGCGTGCAGCTCGGTGGCTACCTGGTCGAATCGATCCAGGAGATCAGCGGCCTGACCGTCGAGGAAGAGGTCGTCGAGGTCCGCCAGGTCAGCGCGGAGGGCAAGCAGATCATCCGCAAGCAGCCCGGCGCCCGCCAGGCGGGCGAGGTGACGATCACCCGCGGTCTCGACAAGAGCAGCGAGTTCACCAAGTGGATCAAAGAGACCCTGAACAACGGGGCCGTCGACACCGCGCGGCAGAACCTCACCATCGAGATCAAGGACTCCACGGGCGCGACCGTCCGCCGCATCCAGTTGATGCAGGGCTGGGCCTCCAAGTGGGAGGGCCCGTCCCTCAAGGCCGGTGAGTCCGCGGCGGCCACCGAGTCCGTGACCATCGTGTTCGAGGAGATCATCGTCGAATGAGGCGCCGTACGGTGACGGCGGGCAGCCTGGAGGAGATCCTCCAGGCCACGGCGCCCGCCACGGCCCCGGAACAGGCGGCGGCGCCCCCCGCCGCGCCGGCGCCGCGCGAGGACCACGGGTTGCGCACGGAGTTCGAGTTCGAGCTGCCGCGCGGGTACGTCGACGAGGCGGGCACCGTGCACCGGCACGGCGCGATGCGTCTGGCCACGGCCCGCGACGAGCTGCGCCCCCAGATCGACCTGCGGGTCAAGGAGAACCCGGCGTACCTGAGCGTGGTCCTGCTCAGCCAGGTGATCACCCGGCTCGGCACGATCACCGACGTGCACGCCGGGATCGTCGAGCGGATGTACGCGACCGACGTCGCGTTCCTGCAGGACTTCTACCGGCGCGTCAACAGCGAGGGCCACACCCGCGCGGCGGTCACCTGCCCGCACTGCGACGGCGGCTTCGAGGTCGACCTCTCCGGTGGGCGCCTGGGGGAATCGTGACGTACGCCCTCCCCCGGCTCAAGGAGGAGATCGCGTACATCGCCTACCACTTCCACTGGCGGCGCGACGAGATCCTCGACCTCACCCATGGCGAGCGCCAGGACTGGGTCACCGAGATAGCTCGTATCAACACCCGTGTGAACGAAGGCGGTTGAGCAGATGGCATGGCGGGACAGGCTGCGTCGGCGCGCCGCTGTGCCCGACGCCGCCGCGACCGCCGGCGCTCCGGACGGAGTTCCGGGCGGGGCTCTCGGCGGCGTGCCCGCCGCAGGGGGCTCCGGTGTGCCGGGCGACTGGGACGGCGGATGGCGCGCGACGTCGCCGCCCCGACTGACCGTGTCCCGCGCGCCGATGGGCGTCAGCGACGGCCTCGCCTTCCGGTCCGGGCTGGCCGCGTGGCGCGACCCGTCCTTCGACACCGGGCTCGCCCACGCCGTGCTGCCGTCCGCGCCGGCCGGTCTCGTGCGCGGAGTCGCCCGCCCCGCCACCGCGCGTCCCGCCCCCAGCAGCGGCGGCCCGCTGCTGCTGCGTGCGTTGCGGCCGGACGCCGACCCGGCGGCGGAGCAGCCGGTCGGGCCGGTCCGTCCGTCGGCTCCGGGTGCACCGCGGCAGCGCGACATCCCGCAGGTCTCGCGCCGTATCCGCCCCGGCGCGCCCACGTCGAGCCCGACGCCCCCCGGCCCGGCCACCGACCCCGGCCCGGCCACCGGCCCCGGCCCGGCCACCGACCCCGGCCCGGCCGCGGCGGGCTCGGACCGGTCCCTGCCGAAGGCCGTTCAGCCCTCCCGCGCGCCCGGTCCGCACGCGTCCGGACCGGGTGCCGGGCCCGCCCTTCCCCTGCCGAACGCCGGGCGCCCCTCCCGGGGCGGCACCCCGCACGGGTCCGGACCGGGCGCGTCCGGGCCTGCCCAGCCCGACTCCGTACGCCCGACCCGGGGCGGCGACCGCGCGAACGCCCCGGCGGGTCCGCCCGCCGCCGGGTCTCACCCCGACGCCGTACGGCCGTCCCGCGGCCGTGCGGGGGCCGGGAACGCGGGCATCGGCGCACCGGGCCCGTTCGTCGCACGGGCCGCGGCCCGAGGCGGCGCGGCCAAGATCCCCCCGGGGGCCGGGGCGACGGCAGCACCGCCGTCCGGGCCCGGCACCCCGTCGGAGGCGGCGGGCGAGCCCCCCTCCGGCGGGTCGCCCGCCACCCGCGGGCTCACGTCCGCACACTCCGCGGCCGTACTCGGCACGCCCGCTCCCGCCGTGCAGCGCGCCGGGGCGACGGACAGCGGCGCGGCCGTGTCCCCGGACGGGCCGGGCCGCGCCCCGGCACCCGCGCGCTTCCCGCTGGTCCGCCGTATCGCGGTGGTCCCCGGCGCGTCCGCCGAAGCAGTCCCGCCCCGGGAAGCGTCCGCCGCGCGCGCCCACCGCGCCCCGGCCGAGCCGTCGACGTCCGCCGGACGCACCGCCACATCCGCCCGGCGGACCGCAGCCGGCCCGCCGAGCCCCACCGGCACCCCCGCCGACCGCACCGCACAGCGGACCGCAACCCACCCGCCGAGGTCCGCCGGACCCGCCCCCGGCGGCCGCGCCACCGGCCCGTCGGGGTCCGCCGGGGCCCTCGCCGGCACCTCCGCCGGCCGCACCGCAGCCGACCCGCCGAGGTCCGCCGGGGCCCCCGCCGCGCCCTCCGGCACCTCCGCCGGCCGAACCGCCGGCCGCACCGCAGCCGACCCGCCGAGGTCCGCCGGCCCCGCCCCCGGCGGCCGCGCCGCCGCGCCCCCGCCCGTCCAGCGGGCCGCCGCCGGAACCTCCCGCTCCGCGGGGACCGCTCCGGACGGGGCCGCGCACGCCGTGGTCCGGACGCGGGCCGTCGGCCGTTCGCTGACCGTCGCCCGGGTGCCCGCCACGCCCCGGCGCCGCGTGCCCGTCGTACCTCCCGCCGTCTCCCCGTCGGCCGGGGCGCCCTCCCCGGACGCTCCGACGCGGCGTTCGGCGAGCCGCGGCCGTGCGCCGCTCGGCGCCCCGCTGACCGAACTGCCCGCCACCGCCGCGCCGTCGGGCCCGCACGCCCCGGCGCCGGACTCGGTACGCGCTCCGGCGATGCCCGTGGTCCAGCGCCAGGCGGAGCCCCCGGCCGCCGGTGCGGCTCCTGCCCGCGGCGAGGGCCCGAAGCCGCCCCCGCAGCACGGCCCGGCCCGGTCCGGGGCCACTCCCGGGCCCCGCCCGGGGTCGTCGGCGCCCCGCGTACGCACCGGGTTGGGGGCGCCCCTGCCCGCGCTGCCCCCGAGCGCCTCCGTGCCCGCGTCCGGTTCGTCCTCGTACCGCACCGCGCCGCCGGCCGCGCCCGCCGGCGTACAGCGCGCGTCGGCGCGTACGCCCGCCCCGACCGGCCCCGCGCCCCTGCTGGGCGGAGCCGGCCGGCCGTACCCGGCCACCACACCCGCCACCACACCCGCTGCCGCACCCGCCGCCACACCGGCCCCGGCGCCGGCCGCCGCACCGCGCGACCGCGTCCAGCGCGCCGGGGCGCCGCTCGTCGTCGCCCGCGCCGTCTCCGACCGGAGCGGCACCCCGCACGGCGCGGCCGGCACGGCAGCCGACACGGCAGCGGGCCCCGCGCGCCGCGCCCTGCCCCTCCTCTCGGCACGGCCGCTGACCCTCGACACCCGCGACATGGGGAGCGCGGCCGCCCCCGCCGCCCGGCCGACGGCGGGCCGCCCCGTCGTAACGGCACGCTGGCCCGCACCCGCACCGCCCTCCGCCGCACCGCGGGTCCAGCGCGCGACGACCGCGCCGGCCCCCGTACGCACCTCCGCCCCCGCCGCGCCCGGCCGGGCCCCTCGTCCCGCGCACGTCGTACGCCCCGCGCCGGGCCGGTACCCGTCGCCCGCGACGGGCGCGGGCCCCGTCGCGGGCGGGCCGCTGCCCGTCACCGGCCCGCACGCGCCGCCGCTCGCCGTCCAGCCGTCCCCGGCCGCCTCGTCGGCCCAGCCCGTACCCGTGGTGCGGCCCCGTCCGGGGGAGTCCGCCGTACCTCCGGGAGCGACCGGTACCGCGCCCCCCGCGGGCGGCGCGCCCCACCGGTCGGGCCCGCCACCGGTGCAGCGCGACACGGGCGGCCGCCGCCCGGCCACCGCCGCGTCCGCCCGGCCCCAGGGTGCGCGCGATGCGGTGCCGCAGGGCGGCGACCTCGATCTGGACGACCTGGCGCGCCGGCTGCTCGACCCGGTGGCCCGCCTGCTGCGCACCGAGTTACGACGCGGCCGGGAACGCGCGGGCAGGCCCTTCGACGGGCGCCGCTGAGCACACGACGAACGAGAAACGGACCACGGACCGATGACGGACAACATCTTCGCGAGCAGCGTGTTCTTCCGGCTGGCGATCGGAGGCAACGACCTGGGCGCCTTCCACACCTGCTCGGGCATGGGCGCCGAGGTCGAGATGGAGAGCTACGCCGAGGGCGGCAACAACGGCTTCACCTGGCAGCTGCCGGGGCGGGTCACCTGGTCCAACATCACCCTCACCCGGCCCGTCACCACCGACACGGCGAAGATCGGCCGCTGGCTGGACGAGACCCTGCGCCGGGTCGAGCCCAAGGACGGCGAGATCGTCGCGCTGCGGCCCGATCTGAGCCGGATCATCAGCTGGCAGGTGTTCGGGATCGTCCCGGTGCGCTGGCAGGGCCCGTCCTTCGACCCCGCCCAGTCCCAAGCCGCGGTGGAGACCCTGGAGATCGCCCACGCGGGCCTGCTGCCCTCCTGACCGCCCGCCCTTTCCCCGCACCCCCCGCACCCCGCACCCCGCACCCCGCACCCCTCTTAGTCTCGCCGCTCCGGAAGGGAGTCCACGGCATGGCCTCATCGGCACGCGCCAGCCGCGCCCGGGCCCAGCTCACCCTCAAGGAGCCCCCCGCCTCGGTCGGGGCCAAGCCCGGCGGAATGATCGCCAAGCTCGACCTCCAGTTCAACCCGTCGACCCTGCAACTGGGCAAGACCACCGAGTGGCGGCGGTCCCCGTCCCGGATGGCGGGCCAGTCGGCACTGCCCGAGTTCGTCGGCAGCGGCCCGCGCACCCTGAGCCTGGACGTGTTCCTCGACGCCACCGCAACCCACGACAACTCGGTGGAGCAGGCGGTGGAGAAGCTGATGAAGGCCTGCGTGCCGACCCCGGCCAGCCTCGGCCGCAAGAAGCCGGCGAGCCCCTGGGTGCGCTTCGAGTGGGGCAGCGCGCGGACGACCTCGTTCGACGGGGTCCTGTCGAACCTGTCGGTCTCGTACACGCTCTTCGACGTGGACGGCAAGCCGTTGCGGGCCACCTGCTCGCTGTCCATCGAGGAAGCGAGCGTCGACCCGCCCGGCCAGAACCCGACGTCCGGAGCGCGCACCGCCCGCAGTACGCACCTCGTGGTGGCGGGCGACAGTCTGGCGATGCTGGCCTGGCGCGAGTACGGCGACGCGACGGCCTGGCGGGCCATCGCCGAGGCCAACGGCATCGACGACCCGATGGCGCTCGCCCCCGGCACCGAGCTCGTGGTGCCGGGCCTGCGGGACGACGAGTACGGCGCCGGCGAGGAGGGGCAGCGATGAGCGCGTCCGCAACCGGGGGCCGTTCGTTCGCGGCCGACCCGATCGTCGAAGCACCCGGCGAACTGCCGCCCGTCTGGGCGGCTCAGCTCGTGAGCTGCGTGGTGGACGAGAACGTGGCACTGCCGGACACCGCGGTCCTCACCTACCGCGACCCCGACCACGAGTTCCTGCGCGCGACGGGCATCACCATCGGCAGCCCGCTGCGGGTGTCGGTGATGACCGTCAAGGGCCAGGCGCGGCAGCGGCTGTTCAACGGCGAGGTCACGGCCCTGGAGATCGACCGCGACCGTACCGGATCGTTCACCGTCGTACGCGCCTACTCCAAGGCGCACCGCCTCCAGCGCGGCCGCAAGGTCGTCGCGTACCGGAACATGACGGTGGCCGCCATCGTCCGCAAGGTGGCGGCCGGAGCCGGGCTGGCCGTCGGGAAGGTGGAGGCCGCGCCGGTCACCCACCAGCAGCTCTCCCAGGCGAACGTCTCCGACTGGGACTTCCTGCAGCACCTCGCCGGCGAGAGCGGGGCCCGGGTGAGCCTCGACGACCAAGGGGTGCTCCACTTCACCCGGCCGGCGAAGGCGTCCGGGGCGCCGGCCCCGTCGACGTCGGCGACGCGCGACCCGATGGTCCTGGAGTACGGACGGAACCTGCTGGCGCTGCGCGCCGCGCTGTCGACCGCCGACGGCGCCTCGAAGGTGCAGGTGCGGGGCTGGGACGTGACCACCAAGCGGCCGCTGGTCGCCGAGCAGCCGTCCGTGGTCAGCGACACCGTGGTGCCGGGCCTCAGCCCGCAGTTCGCCGCGCGGTTCGGCAAGTCGGCCGTGGCCGTCACCGACACCCCCTACCGTACGCAGGCCGAGACGACGGCCGTCGCGAACGCGGCGGCGGCCCAGATCAGCTCCGGCTTCGGCGAGTTGGAGGCCGTGGCCGAGGGGAACCCGCTGCTGCGGGCCGGCAAGCCGGTGGCCCTCGGCAACGTCGGGCAGGCGTTCTCCGGCCGGTACACGGCGACGGCCGTCCAGCACGTCCTGGAGCCGCACGGCGGCTACCGCACCACCGTGTGGGTCAGCGCCAGCCCGGACCGCTCCCTGGCCGGCCTGGTGACCGGTGGCAACGCGCCGGGGCGCGGCCCGCGCATCCCCGGTCTGGCGATCGGCGTGGTGACGGACGTGCGCGAGCCGAACGGCTCCCAGCGGGGCGCGGTCCGCCTGCGGTTCCCCTGGCTGGACGACACCTACGTCAGCGACTGGGTGCGCACCGTCCAGTGGGGCGGCACGGGCGGCGGCGGCGTGGTGAGTCCCGAGGTCAATGACGAGGTGCTGGTCGGCTTCGACCAGGGACTGCTCGACAGCCCGTACGTCATCGGCGGCCTCTACAACGGTGTGGACCAGCCCTCACCGCACGACGTGCCGCTGATCGACAAGACCAGCGGGAAGGTCAACCGCCGCTCGGTGGTGTCCCGTACGGGCCAGCGGGTGGAGCTGCTGGACGCGGCGGCGCCGGGGCCGTCCGGGCTGCGGCTCGTGACCGGGGACGAGCGGCTCGAAGTACGGATGGACGACCGCCTGAACCGGATCGAACTCACCGTGTACGCGGGCCGCAACAAGCCGCTGACCTCCGTCCTCCTGGACCGGAACGGCATCACCCTCGACGCCGGCCGGGGCACCGTGAAGGTGACCGGCAGCCAGGTGGACATCGACGGCACCGCCGGGGTCAGCATCGGCGGCCGGTCGGTCCAGGTGTCCGGTACCAGCGGCGTCACCGTCGACGGCGGCCTGCTCGCCGTCCTCAAGGCCCGACTCGTCCGGATCAACTGAGCCCCCCGTGCCACCGGCGACCACCGCACCCGTTGCACCCCTCGCGCTCCTCGTGCCTCTGGCACCCCTGAAGCCCCGCACCCCTCGCGCCTCTCGTACCCCCTGCGCCACGACCGCCTTCCCCGAGGAGCACCCGATGCCAGCCTCAGCCCGTACCGGCGACCCCACCGACCACGGCGGTCGGATCGCCACGCCACCGCCCGGGGCCGCCAAGGTGGTGGCGACGGTGCTGATCGGCGGCCTCCCCGCCGCCGTCGTGGGCAGCCTGCACGTCTGCCCGATCCCGCCGCACGCGGCCCTGGGACCGGCCAATGTGATCCTGCCCGGACCGGCCGGGCCCGCGGCGGGTGCCGTCCTCATCGGCGGGCTGCCCGCCGCGCGGGCGCGCGACCGCACCGCCTGCGGCGCGATGATCCTGACCGGCGCCCCGAACGTGCTGATCGGGGGCGTGTGATGAGCGACCGGTTCATCGGACGGGGCTGGGCGTTCCCCCTGCGGGTCGGACCGACCGGCGGGATCGCCATGGTCGAGCGGGAACGGGAGCTGGAGGAGGCCATCCGCCTCGTGCTGGGCACCGCGCCCGGCGAGCGGCCGATGCGGCCGGAATTCGGCTGCGGCATCCACGAGTACGTCTTCGCCCCCGGCGACGGCGACACCGCCGGGCGGGTCGCCCAACAGGTGCGCGAGGCGCTGGAGCGGTGGGAGCCCCGGATCGCGGTCGACGAGGTCGTCGTGGCCTTCGACTCCGTGGACGCGGGCACCCTCTACATCGATGTGCACTACACGGTGCGCACCACCAACGACCGGCGCAACCTGGTCTTCCCCTTCTACACGATCCCCTCCGAGGAGGGGGCCGAGGAAATGGTCGCGGACTGATGGCCCTGCCCTCCCCCAACCTGGACGACCGACGGTTCCAGCAACTCGTCGACGAGGCGAAGCGGTACGTGCAGCAGCGCGCCCCGGAGTGGACCGACCACAACGTCTCCGACCCGGGCGTCACGCTGATCGAGACGTTCGCCTACCTCGTGGACCAGCTGCTGTACCGGCTGAACCGGGTCCCGGACAAGAACTACCTGGCGTTCCTCGACCTGCTGGGCATCGGGCTGTACCCGCCCTCGGCCGCCACCGCCGACGTCGACTTCTGGCTGTCGGCTCCGCAGCCCGACACGGTGACGCTGCCGGCGGGCACCGAGGTGACCACCGCGGCCGGCGAGACCGAGGAAGCGGCGGTCTTCGCCACCACCGACGAACTGCGGATCCTGCCGAGCGAGTTGACCCGGCTGGTCACCGCGCCCCGCACCGGTGAGCTGACCGACCGGACCGGTGCCCTCACCGAGGGCCGCGACACGCCGTGCTTCCAGGCGACCCCCGAGCCCGGTGACGCGCTGCTGTTCGGGCTGCCCACGGCCGTGCCGCGCTGCGTGGTCGCCGTGCGCCTGGACAGCCGCGTCGAGGGCGTCGGCGTCGACCCGCGCCAGCCCCCGCTGGTGTGGGAGGCCTGGGACGGCGGCCGGTGGCAGCTCTGCGAGACCGGCTCCGACAGCACCGGCGGACTCAACCGGCCCGGCGAGGTCATCGTCCACGTACCGGCCGGGCACACCGCGTCGGTGATCAGCGGGACCCGCGCGGGCTGGCTGCGCTGCCGGGTCACCGAGGCCGAGCCCGGCCAGCCGTTCTACTCCGACTCCCCGACCGTGCGCGAGGCCGCCGTCTTCACCGTCGGCGGCACGATGACCGTGGAGCACGCCGAGCGGGTGCGCGACGTACCGCTCGGCGCGTCCGAGGGAGTGGCGGGACAGACCTTCCGGGTCGGCCGCCCGCCCGTACTGCTCGACGGGGAGCCCCCGGTGGTCGAGGTGTCCTCCCCCGACGGCTGGCAGCGCTGGGACGTGGTGGACCACTTCGGCCGCTCCGGACCCGACGACCGGCACGTGCGCGTGGACGCCGCCACCGGCGAGTTCGCGTTCGCGCCCGTACTGCGCGAGGCCGACGGCACCCTGCGCCCCTGCGGCGCCGTACCGCCCAAGGGTGCCCAGGTCCGGGTGGCCCGCTACCGCACCGGGGGCGGCCCGGCCGGCAACGTCTCCCGGGGCGCGATCTCCGTACTGCGCAGCTCCGTCCCGTACATCGCCCGGGTCACCAACCGGGAGGCGGCGCGCGGCGGCGTCGCCGGCGAGACGATCGACAACGCCAAGCTGCGGGCGCCGCAGACGCTGCGCATGCAGGAACGCGCGGTGACCGCCGAGGACTACGAGATCATCGCCCGGCGGGCGGCGCCCTCGGTACGGCGGGTCCGCTGCCTGCCGGCCACGGCCGGCGGGGGCGGGGCTGGTGGGGACGGCGGGGGCGGCGCGGGCTCGGTGCGGGTCCTGGTGGTCCCGGACGCGGTGGCCGACGAGGGCGACCGGCTCCGCTTCGAGCAGCTGATCCCCTCCGACCAGGTGCTCGCCTCGATCACCGCGGCCCTGGACGAACGACGCCTGATCGGCACGCGCCTCGTCGTGGAGCCGCCCGTCTACCAGGGCGTCACCGTGGTCGCCCGGCTGTCGGCACCCCCCGGGGACGCCGACCGGGTGCGCGACGCGGCGCTGGCCGCGCTGTTCCGGCACCTCGACCCGCTGCACGGCGGCCCCGACGGCGCCGGCTGGCCGTTCGGGCGGCCCGTGCAGTACGGGGAGGTGTTCGGCGTACTGCAACGCGCCGTCGGGGACGTCCTGGTGGAGGAGATCCGGTTGTTCGCCGCCGACCCGATCACCGGGCGGCGCGGCGCACCGGTCGACCGGATCGACATCGGCGCGGGCGCGCTCGTCTTCTCGTACCAGCACCAGGTGGTCGTGACGGCCCCGCGGCCGGAGGTGCACGGATGAGCCGGGCCGCGGTCCCGGGCCTGCCCAGTCGGCACCCGATCGGCGACCAACTGCCCGCGCTGTACGCCGACGACGACTTCGCGCAACGGTTCACGGCGGGACTGGACACGGTCCTGGCCCCGGTGTTCGCCACCCTCGACAACCTGCCCGCCTACTTCGACCCGCGCCTGGCCCCGGCCGACTTCCTGTCCTGGCTGGCGTCCTGGGTCGGCGTCGTCGACGACCCCAGGTGGCCGACCGAGCTGCGGCGCGAGGCGGTGGCCCGCGCGGTGGAACTGCACCACCGGCGCGGCACCCGGGGCGGCCTGGTCGACGCCCTGCGCCTGGTGCTGGGCGTGTCCGCCCAGGTCAGCGGGGACGGCGGGGCCATCTGGTCCCGTACGGCCGGCGCCGATCTGCCGCCGCCTCCGGCCGACGAGGTCCTGGTACGGGTGTGGGCGTCCCCGGGCATCGAGGCGTACCCGGTGGACGAGGACCGGGTCCGCGCGCTCGTCCGCACCCTGTGCCCCGTCCACACGGTGTGCCGGGTGGAGGTCCTGCCGGGACCGCCCGGGGAGGAAGGGAGATGACGGCGATGCGAGCGTGTCCCGTGTGCGGGGCGTCCAACGGCCCGACGGACGACTTCTGCGGCAACTGCGGCTCCTACCTGGGCTGGTCGGACTCCCCCCCGACCCCTGACCCTGACCCCGTCCCGACCCCTGACCCCACCCCGACCCCTGCCCCGACCTCTGACCCCGTCCCAGCCCCTGACCCGACCGCGGTCCCGACCCCTGACCCTGACCCCCTCTCGGCTCCGGCCCCGGCCCCGGCCCCGGCCACGCTTCCGCCCGCGCCGATCCCCGACACGGGACCCGGCGCGGGTGCGGGCACGGGTACGGGCACAGGCACAGGTGCAGCCACCCGTTCAGGCGCAGGCACCGGCACCGGCACCGGCACAAGTACGGCTTCCGGCACCGGCACGGGCGCCAGGACCGGCACCGGTACCGGTGCTGCGGTCGACGCGGGTACGGGTGCCGGCTCCCGGGCCGCGGCGGCGGCGCGGGCCGACGCGCCCCCGCCCGTGGAGTCCGCCGCAGCCCCGCCGGGGCCCGCCGCGGCGGCCCGGACGGCCGCCACCCCGCAAGCCCGCAACGCCACCGTCAGCACCGGCAGCACCGCCAGGACCGGCGCAACCGGCGCCACCGGCGCCCCCCGCACCGGCCCGGGGCCCCGCGGCGCGGGGCCGCCCGCCCCCGTACCGCCCACCACCCCAGCGGTAGCTGCTCCGCAGCCCGTCCGCCCCGCGAAGGCCGCCGCCGCACGCCCCGTCGTACGCCGCCCCGCGGTGAGCGACGACGACACACCCGGGGTGCCCTGTCCCGCCTGCGGCGCGGCCAACCCGCCCGAGCGCCGCTTCTGCCGCCGCTGCGCGGCGCCTCTGACGCCCGGCACCGCACCGGCACCCCTGCCGTGGTGGCGCACGGTGTGGCCGTTCCGCCGGCGCACACGGGCCGGCTCCGGCCGCATGGTGCGCTTCCTGGTGATCCTGACCGTGGTGCTGGCCCTGTGCGCGGCCGGCTTCCTGCTGCTGCCCGCCGGCCGCCACCTGCTGGAGGACACCCGGGACAAGCTCTCCAAGGCCAAGGCGGTGACCCCGACCCGCGTCGAGGCCAGCGCCGAAGTCCCCGGGCACCCCGTGGGCCACGGCACGGACGGGCTCAGCAACCGCTACTGGGGCGCGCCCGGCGCCGGCGCCTCGGTGACGTACACGTTCGCCAAGCCCTTCCGCCTGGTCGACGTGATCGTCACCAACGGTGCCTCGCCGGCGCCCGAGGAGTACGTGAAGCAGGGACGGGCCCTGCGGATCGACATGGAGGTGACGGCACGGGACGGGCGGAAGGTCCACAAGAGGCTCACGCTGAGCGACAAGCCCGGTCCCCAGACGTTCCCCACCGGCATCAGTGACGCCACGACGGTCCGGCTGACCCTATCCGAACCCGCCGGAGCCGCAGGAGCCGGCGCGGACCGCCATCTCGCACTCGCGGAGGTGGAGTTCTTCCAGCGGAGCTGATCGTCCGGTGCCGGCGCCGGGGATAGGGTCCCGGGCATGTCTAAGACGCGGGGTGCGGTGCGGCTGACGCCGTGGGGGCCGGAGGACTTCTGGCTGTTGCGGCGCAAGAACTCGGCCGAGATGACGAGGTTCCTGGGCGGGCCGGAGAGCGAGGAGAAACTCGCCGACCGGCAGCGGCGGTACGAGGCCCTGAGCGCGCGGGAGCCCGCGGCGGGGCGGATGTTCCGCGTGGACCTGGTGGCACCGGGCGGTAGCCGGGACGCGGTCGGGACCATCGGCTTCTGGGAACGGGAGTGGCGGGGCGAGCCGGTGTACGAGAGCGGCTGGGCGGTCCTCCCGGAGTTCCGGGGCCAAAGGCTGGCGGCGGCGGCGCTGACGGAGCTGCTGGCGCACCTCGGCGAACACGGCACCCGCGGGGCCGTCCACGCCTTCCCGCGCACGGACCACGCGGCCTCCAACGCGGTCTGCCGCCGCGCGGGCTTCACCTGCCTGGGCCGAGTAGATCTCGAATACCCCCCGGGAGTCCCCCACCCCAGCCACGACTGGCACCACCCCCTCCCCCGACCACTCCCCTGACCACTCCGGGCAGCCCCAACCGTGGGACCCGGCACAGCCGTCGCCCACGGCGGGGCGGGATAAATACGGCCGCGGGAACGGGGGTGGCAGTGGCATGCTGGCAGGGTGAACGGACCCGGTATTCAGCTCACCCTCGCCCCCGAACTGCGCCTGTTCGCGTCGCCCAGCCGGCGCGCCGAGCGCGTGCCGACCGCGACCGACGGCGCGTCCAGCCTCGGGCACGTCGTCGAGTCGGCCGGTGTTCCGCTCACCGAGGTCGGCCGGCTGCTCGTCGACGGGCAGGAGGTGCCCGTCTCGTACGTGCCCCAGGACGGCCAATCGGTCGAGGTGTTCGGGGTCGACCGCCCCCAGCACATCCCCGGCGCACCGCTCCGCTTCCTCCTCGACGTCCACCTGGGCACCCTCGCCCGCCGCCTGCGCCTGCTCGGCGTCGACGCCGCCTACGAGAACGAGGACATCGGCGACCCCGCCCTCGCCACCCGCTCCGCCGCCGAACAGCGCGTCCTGCTCTCCCGTGACCGCGGACTGCTGCGCCGCCGCGAGATCTTCGCCGGCGCGTACGTCTACAGCGACAACCCGGACGAGCAACTGCGCGACGTCCTCGGCCGCTTCGCGCCCGTGCTCACGCCCTGGACCCGCTGCACCGCATGCAACGGTCCCCTCCACGAGGCCGACAAGGACAGCGTGGGCGATCGTCTGGAACACGGCACCCACCGCTCCTACGACGTGTTCGCGCAGTGCACCGACTGCGAGCGCGTCTACTGGCGCGGCGCCCACCACGCCCGCCTGGAACGGATCGTCGACGAGGCCCTCGTAGAATTCGGCACCGCCGGAGCACCCGGCACCGCCTGAACACAGGGCACCGCCTGAGCACCCGGCACCGCCGCACCGTCGGGCCCCGCCCGCGCCTCAGCCACCCGGCACCGCCCGGCACGCACCGGACCGCGCCGGAGTGTCCCGCACCGCCGGGGAATCCGTACCGCCCGGCTCACGGCCGCGGCGGGGACCGGCTGGCAGACTGCCGGGGCATGACCACCGTTGCAGAGGAACCGCTCGACGTCGTCGTCGTGGGCGCCGGGCCCACCGGTCTGCTCCTGGCCGGGGACCTGGCCGCCGCCGGACTCTCCGTCACCGTCCTCGAACGCCGCCCCCGCACGGCCGCCAACCTCACCCGCGCCTTCGCCGTACACGCCCGCACCCTCGAACTGCTCGACGCCCGCGGCCTCGCCGACGAGCTCGTCGCCCGCGGTCGGCAGATCGATCGCATCAGCCCCTTCGGCGGCATGGCCCTCTCCCTTCAACGCCTCAACACGCGCTACCCGTTCGTCCTCATCACCCCTCAATATGAGACAGAGAAACTCCTGGAGCGTCGCGCGCTGTCCACAGGTGTGGACATCCGGTACGACTGTCAGTTCGTCGGACTGCAACAGGACCCGGAACAGCAGGACCCGGCACGGCGGACCCCGGACGGCGCCACCGACCGGGCCACCGACCGCGCCGCCGACCGGGCCGCCGACTCCGCCCCCGTCACCCTCGCCGTCCGTACGGCCGGGGGCGCCCTCACCGCCCTCCACGCCCGCCACGTCGTCGGCGCCGACGGGGTCCGCTCCACCGTCCGCGACGCCCTCGGACTGCCCTTCCCCGGTCAGGCCGTCGTCCGCTCCATGATCCTGGCGGACGTGCGGCTGACCGATCCGCCCGCCGAGCTCCTCACCGTCAACGGCACGGACGACTCCTTCGCCTTCCTCGTGCCCTTCGGGGACGGTTGGTACCGCGCCATCGGCTGGCGCCGCGAGACCGCCGGGAACCCCGCCCCCGCCCCCGGAGACCCCGTCGGCCTCGACGAGCTGCGCGCCATCGCCCGCACCGCCCTCGGCACCGACCACGGCATGCACGGCCACCGCTGGATCTCCCGCCTCCAGAGCGACGAACGCCAGGTCCCCCACTACCGCCTGGGCCGCGTCTTCCTCGCCGGCGACGCCGCCCACGTGCACTCCCCCGCGGGCGGCCTCGGTATGAACACCGGCCTCCAGGACGCCGCCAACCTCTCCTGGAAGCTCGCGGCCGTCCTCCACGGCCGGGCACCGGACCCCGAGGACCTCCTCGACAGCTACCACCGCGAACGCCACCCGGTCGGCCGCCTGGTCCTGCGCGTCAGCGGCGCCATCGTCCGCTCCGCCATGGCCACCGGCCCGGCCCCCCGCACCGCCCGCCGGCTCGGCGGCGCGCTGCTCCCCCGCCTCGGCCCCGTCCAGGACCGCGCCCTCGGCCTGGTCAGCGGCATCGCGCTCGCCTATCCGCCGCCGCCCGGCACCCGCCGCCCCGCGGGCCGGCGCGCCCCCGACCTCGCCCTGGCCGACGGGGAGCGGCTCTACGAGGCCCTGCGCGAGGGCGGCTTCGTCCTGGTCACCCCGCCGGGCGCGGCCACCCCGCCCGGTACCCCGCTCACCCACCGGCACTGGCGCGCGGAAGGACGTACCGCCTGCGTCCTCGTCCGACCCGACGGGTACGTCGCCTGGAGCGCCGCGCGCGCCACCGACACCGAACTCGCGACGGCACTGGCTCCCTGGCTGCTGCCCGCCCCCACCCACCCGGACACGGACCCGAAGCCGTGACCGCCGCGACGACCCCGGCCACCCGCCGGTGCGCCTCGAACGGCGCGGCCGTCAAGGTGCGGGACCAGGACCACCTGGCCGTCGTGGCCCTCGCCGACGAGAACCCGGCCCGGGGGGACCGGCCCCGGATCGTACGAACCCTCCTGGAGGGACGCCTCGGCCCGGCGGCCTGACGGGACCCTACGACGCGCACCGGCCCCCGGGGTGTGAGCGCCCCGCGGGACCCGGCGCCGCAGCGGGCTCAGAAGGCGTACGAGTCGCCCGTGTCCAGGGCCAGCACCGCGTGCTCGTTGTTCGCCAGGTTCCGGTCCGTCGCGCCGCCGTTCCACCACGTGTCCACCCGCAGGACCACCTCCGGTACCGGCTCCCGCAGTTGCAGCACCATCCCGATGTGCCGGCCCCGCCCGTGCAGCGGCAGCGGTCCCGTCTCGCACATGACCTCGCGCGCCCCGGCGCGCACGCAGCCCGGTGCGAGCTCCTGATGGTCGGCGAGGTCGGCCGTCAGCCGGATCCGCACCGCCGCGTTGGGCAGCGCGGCCGGGCCGTCGTTCTGCGGGACCAGCCACACCCGCAGCCGGCCCTCCCGCAGGGACACCCGCCCCCGGTACGCCACGTCCGCCTCCGGCCCGGCCCCCCCGGCCGCGGTCGGCACCAACGGAGCACCCGGAGCACCCGGAAGACCCAGAGCCCCCGGAGCCCCTTGACCGGCCGGGACCGGACCGGCCGAAGCCGCCCCGCCCGCCCCGGCCGCCGCCCCGAGCGCCAGCAACCCGGCCACCACCACACTGCGTACGGCACCACGGCGCACCGACACCACCTCCTCGCGCGAACGCTAACCAGCACCGCCCCCGCCCGGTCGGACCATCACACGAACGAGGGCGCGCCTCCCCCCATCTGCGCTCCCCCGCCCCGCCCGCGTGCCGCCTACCTTTGAGCCATGCTCATCGCCCGCTCCGCCGCCCTGTTCGCCCTCGCCGCCCTTCTGGAGATCGGCGGCGCCTGGCTCGTCTGGCAAGGCGTCCGGGAGCACAAGGGCTGGGCCTGGATCGGCGCCGGCGTCATCGCCCTCGGGCTCTACGGCTTCGTCGCGACCCTCCAGCCGCAAGGCGACTTCGCCCGTGTCCTCGCCGCCTACGGCGGGGTCTTCGTCGCGGGCTCCCTCGTCTGGGGCGCGGTGGCCGACGGCTACCGGCCCGACCGCTGGGACGTCGTCGGCGCCCTCGTGTGCCTCGCCGGCATGGCCCTGATCATGTACGCCCCGCGCGGGCGCTGAACGGTGCCTATGCTGGCGGGGAACCGCCCGTACGAATGACCGAACGACCCCACGACCGAGGAGCCCGCATGAGCACGGCCGCCACCCGAACCGCCGTAGTCACCGGCGCGAGCAGCGGCATCGGCGCGGCCACCGCCCGGCAGCTCGCCGCGGCCGGCTACCACGTCGTCCTCACCGCCCGCCGCAAGGACCGCATCGAGGCCCTGGCCGCCGAGATCGGCGCGGCCGGACACTCCGCGGCGGCCCACGCCCTCGACGTCACCGACCGCGCCGCCGTCGACGCCTTCGCGGCCTCGCTCGACCGCTGCGACGTGCTCGTCAACAACGCGGGCGGTGCCATCGGGGCGGAGCCGGTCGCCACCGGCGACCCCGCCGACTGGCGCACGATGTACGAGGTCAACGTCATCGGCACGCTCCACGTGACCCAGGCCCTGCTCCCGGCGCTCACCGCGTCCGGCGACGGCACGGTGGTCGTCCTGTCCTCCACCGCCGGCCACTCCACGTACGAGGGCGGCGCCGGCTACGTCGCCGCGAAGAACGGCGCGCGCGTCCTCGCCGAGACGCTCCGGCTGGAGATCGTCGGCCAGCCCGTACGCGTCATCGAGATCGCCCCCGGCATGGTCAAGACGGAGGAGTTCGCCACGACCCGCTTCCGCGGCGACACCGACAAGGCCGCCAAGGTCTACGCGGGCGTGGCGCAGCCGCTCTCCGCCGACGACGTGGCCGACACGATCACCTGGGCGGTGACGCGCCCCAGCCACGTCAACATCGACCTGCTGGTGGTCCGCCCCCGCGCCCAGGCCTCGAACACCAAGGTCCACCGCGAGCTGTGACGCACCGCGGCGCGTGGTGCCCCCGCTCGCCGTCAACCCCTCGGGTCGACCCGTGCGCCCGACCGGTCAAGCGTCCACGAGATCGCGCGAGGCGATCCTTTCCCGGGCGAACTCAAGGTTCCGCGTGACGCGTTCCCGCTGGTCGGCCGGGAGTTTGCCGCCCGCGAGGAGCCGTCGCGCGCAGTCCGCGGACTCCTCGTACTCCCCGACCCAGAAGGCCGCCACGGCGAGCTCGTCGAGCGCGCGCCAGTCGTACCAGTCGAACTCGACGAACAGCACGTCCGCCGGGTACGGGATCCGCGCCGCCTGCCGCGCGAACAGGTACGCCAGCGGCCAGCGCTCGCCGCCCACCCGGCACAGGCGCGCGAGGTCGCCGAGGGCCTCGGCCCGCCCGGGGCGGCTCTCGTGCGCACGCAGGTAGCGGTCCATCACCTCCCTCGGCGGCCGCCCGAGCGCCACGGCCAGGCGCGCCGCGTAGAGGCGGGCGCAGAAGACCTCCTCGGCGAAGCCGCCCATGCCCGCCCGCCGGTCGTACGCGGCGAGCGACTTCTCCGGCTCTCCGGCGTCGCGCCAGGTCTGGGCCAGGTAGAAGACGTAGCGGGAGTTTTCGGGCTCCTTGGCCAGTCCCGCCTCCAGGACCTCGGCGTCGCGCAGGTACTTGGCGCGCTGGCCGTCCTTGAGCCGGGCGCCGCCGCCCACCGAGAGGATGTGGGCGCCCTGGAGCGTCCCGAGCTCGTACGGCCCTCCGCACTCGATGTACTCGTGCAGGACACCGACGTAGCGCCAGGGCAGCCGGGTCGAGACCAGCGCCGGCCGGTAGTGGATGATCGGCCCGTCGTGCAGGGCGACCCGGTACGCGTCGTGCGTCAGCGGCGGCATGCGGAAGCCCGGCTCCACCTCCATCAGGTCGTCGGCGTCGATGAACAGCAGGTAGTCCGCTCGCTCGCGCGCGAGTTCGACGGCCTCACTACGGCTCACGTCGAAGCCCTTGAACGGCCGTTCGTAGAGGGTGCCCGGCAGATCGCCGAGCACCTCACGGATCACGTCCTGGGTGCCGTCCGTCGAACCGGTGTCGACGACGACCCACGTGTCGATCAGCGGACGCACGGATTCGAGACAGCGCCGGACCACCGCCGCCTCGTCCTTGACGATCATGTTCAGGCAGACCGTTGGTGCCACAGCTTCCCTCCACCTCTGTGATGTGCAGTCGCGAAACGATGAGGGTTCTACGGTGTGCGCTCCAGGAGCGCCACGGTCAGGCCGTCGAGCCGTTCCGTCCCGTAGGTGGTGTAGCGCGCCCGCAGCACCCGTGACTGGTCGGCCGGGACCGCGTCCAGAGCGTCGGAGGGGCTGCCCGGTACCACCACCCAGATCCGGCGCTCGTCCTTGAGGCAAGCGGCCGGCCGGGCGCAATGGACCGGGTACAGCTCGTCGTTCTCGGCGGCCGTGGCGGCGAGGAACACCTCCCTCGGCGCGGGGCCCCGCCCGAGGTAGTAGCGGACTCCCTGGTCGAGCATCCAGGGCGCGCCCCGGACGTAGACCGCGCCGTCGCCGGGGCGGACGTACTTCTGGATGGTCCGCGCCGCTCCCGCGTAGTCCGCGCCGTGCGGGACGTCGTGCTCGTACTCCCCCCGCATCCGGCGCTGGTCGGGCAGGACGAGTACGGCGAGCACGGCCAGGGCCACCCCTGCCGTCAGCCGGGACCGCGTCGCCCCGGCGAGTCCGGCGCCCGCCGCCAGCGCCCAGGCCGGCACGGTGAACAGGAGGTACTGGAAGCGGAAGTAGGAGACGTCCCCGTGGGAGGCCGCCCACAGGACGAGCGGGGGCGCCAGGGCCGTCGTGGCGCACAGCAGGAGGGCGTCGGGGCGGCTCTTCCACGCCAGGGCGGCGAGCATGATCACCGCTCCGGCGCACAGGGCCGACGCGAACAGCTGGGGCCAGATCCCGGCGAGGCCCCACCCGTCCGGCTCGGCCAGCCAGAAGAGCTGGCGGGACGCCTGCGACCGGCCCAGCAGGATCACCGGAACGGCGCAGGCGACGCCGGCCGCGGCCGCGAGGCAGAACCCCCAGGGCACGCGCCGCTCGCGGCGGGCCCGCAGGAGCACCGCCGCCAGGTGCCCGGTCAGCACGGTGAGCGCGATGAGGTGCAGCAGCCCCACGACCGCCACGCACAGCCCGTACGCGGCCCAACGACGGCGGGCCCGGGGCGCGTCCAGCGCCCGGAGCAGCAGCAGGGTCGCGAGGGTCGCGGCCAGCACCACCAGGGCGTAGCCGCGGGCCTCGTGGCCGAACCGGCTCACCATGGGGACGAGGGCGAAGAGCAGGCCGGCGCACAGTCCGGCGCGCGGGGTGAAGATCCGGCGCCCGATCAGGGCCACGACGGCCGCGGTCGCGCTCATGGCCAGTGCCGAGGGCAGGCGCAGGGCGGTGTGCCCGTCACCCCACACGGACATCCACCCGTGCATCAGGAGGTAGTACGTCCCGTGCACGGCGTCGACGTGGTGCAGCAGGGACAGGATGCGGCCGGTGCTGCGCGTGCCCACCTCCCAGGTGACCAGTTCGTCGGTGCCCAGTTGCGGGGCGCCGATGCCGGACAGCACGAAGGCCAGCGTGGTGAGCGCCGGCCCCATCCACAGGCCGGGTGTTTCCTCCAGGCGCCGTCGTCGCCTCGACCGGTCCGGCCGGGTCTCCACGGACGGAGCGGGACGGGTGAGAGTCGTCACGGAACAGTCATAGCCCCGCCCCGCGGCCGACCGGGGTTTGCCACGGACCGATCATCCTGTGTTCGCCTGATCAGCCCCGGATCCGGCGTCGTACCCGCGGCCGCGCCGCCGCCATTGGGTCAGTCACGCTGAGCCGATGTGATGATCTGTCCGCGTGGCTCCCGGTATATGACGGTCCCGCTCTCGAATGATGCCGGGAGAGGCACGACCGCCTCAGGGTCGACCCACCCCACCGGTTCCATGAGGAGCAGTCAGATGAGTTCCGAGAAAAGGACCCCACTTAGCCTGGGCCCCCTTCCCCGGCAGGGAAGATGGCTGGCCGGTGGCGCGCTGGCGTCCCTGGCCGTCGTGATGCTCGGCTACGCCACTCCCGCGGTCGCGATCCCCGGAAGGCCGGAGGTGGCCGGAGCGGCTGCGTCGGACAGGTCGGGCGGTGACACGTGCAAGACCAGCAAGGGCCCGAACGGCGCCGCCGACGTCCGGGGGTTCGACGAAGACCGCCTCGCAAAGGACAAGTGCAAGGGCGCCACCGGGGCCACCGGCCCGACGGGCCCGACCGGGCCCACGGGCCCCCCCGGACCCGGCGGCTCCTGCGTGGACATCTCCACCTCGTGGGACGAGGCCGAGGTCAGGTACACCGGCGTACTGACCCCCGACGGCACCGCCTGGGCGGGCGTGTACGACTTCAACGCGGACAACCCGGACGAGCCGGCCTACACCTGGTACGACCTCACCTCCGGAGCCGAGGACTACCCGGACGACCCCTGCGGGATCACGCTCACCGAGACCCGCAACAGGGTCAACGTACAAGTGGTCACCACCGGCGGGGAGGTATGGGAGGTCACCTGCCCGGTGGACCGCGGTGAGCCCGACCTGCTGGAGTGCCCCGACCCCCTCGTCTGGACCCCGGTCAACCCCCAGCCGCCGGGAACCGGCCTCCTCCTGAACCGGGCCCCCCGGGCCCCCGGCGTCAGCGCGCCGCCCGCAGACAAGGGCCTCGCGAAGAGCGCGATGCGTTCCTGACCCACCGGAACGAAAATCCGCCGCACCGCCGTGCCGTGCCCGCAGCCGCCGGGCACGGCACGCGTGCGTACGGGCACGCGCGAGACAGGCGTACGGGGCGTACCGGCGCCCTGGGCGTACCGGCGCCGGGGTGCCTCAGCCCTTCACGCAGATGATCTGCTTGATCTTGGCGACGACCCGCACCAGGTCGGTCTGCTGGTCGATGACCTGCTCGATCGACTTGTACGCGCCGGGGATCTCGTCCACGACGCCCGAGTCCTTGCGGCACTCCACGCCCTTGGTCTGCTCCGCCAGGTCCCGCGCGGAGAAGCGCTTCTTCGCCGCCGTCCGGCTCATCTTGCGGCCCGCACCGTGCGAGGCGGAGTTGAAGGACTTCGCATTGCCGAGGCCCTGCACGATGTACGAGCCCGTGCCCATGGAACCCGGGATGATCCCGTACTCACCGCTGCCGGCACGGATCGCTCCCTTGCGCGTGACCAGCAGGTCCATCCCGTCGTACCGCTCCTCCGCCACGTAGTTGTGGTGGCAGCTGATCTCCTGCTCGAAGGAGACCTTGGCCTTGCGGAACTCCTTGCGGACGACCTCCTTGTAGAGGCTCATCATCGCCGCGCGGTTGTACTGCGCGTACTCCTGCGCCCAGAAGAGGTCGTTGCGGTACGCATCCATCTCGGGAGTGGCCGCGAGGAACACCGCCAGGTCCCGGTCGACCAGACCCTGGTTGTGGGCCAGTCCGCGCGCCACCCCGATGTGGTACTCGGCCAGCTCGTTGCCGATGTTCCGGGAACCGGAGTGGAGCATCAGCCAGACGGAGCCGGCCTCGTCGAGACAGAACTCGATGAAGTGGTTTCCTCCGCCGAGCGTTCCGATCTGCTTCGTGGCCCGCTCCCGACGGAACTTGACCGCGTCGGTGATGTAGTCGAACCGCTCCCAGAGGTCGCCGTACCCCTGCGCCGAGAAGCCGTACAGGCGTGCCGGGTCCACGGCCTCCTTGTGCAGCCCCATGCCCACCGGAATCGCCTGCTCGATCCGCGACCGCAGCTTCGAGAGGTCACCGGGCAGGTCGTTGGCCGTCAGGGAGGTCTTCACGGCCGACATGCCGCAGCCGATGTCGACACCGACCGCCGCCGGGCAGACCGCGTCCTTCATCGCGATGACCGAGCCGACCGTGGCGCCCTTGCCGTAGTGGACGTCCGGCATGACCGCGAGGCCCTTGATCCATGGGAGGGTGGCCACGTTGCGGAGCTGCTGCATCGCGCCGTCCTCGACCGACGCCGGGTCCGTCCACATCCGGATGGGAACTTTCGCTCCCGGAACCTCTACATATGACATAGGACTTCAATCCCCCGAAAAACCCAGAAAAGTCTGAATACGCAAAAAGCCTCGCTCTAGGTCCCAAATACGACAGGAGACCGGCGCCGGCACCAGCGTGTGCGGTAGACATTGTGTCCACCCGCGCCCGAGGCGCGGCAACGTATTTTCCTGACCGTCGGGGGTTCCGCCGGTCGAAGGGAGTCATGGGACGTGCAGCGCAAGGCGGTACGGCGAGTCCTGCCCGGCATCGCGATGCTTGCCGCACTCGCGGCCGGCGCGACCGGCCTGACCGGGTGCACCAGCGGCTCGGGCAAGGGGAGCACCACCGACGCGAAGGCGGGCGGCAACCCCGCCGTGCCCGCCCAGCCGGGTAAGTACCGCAGCCTGCCCGCGCCCTGCAAGGCCGTTGACGGCAAGCGCCTCCGGGCCATGCTGCCGATCGCGGACGCCCTGACCGACGCGGAGCGCGAGCAGCTGTACGCCGGCGCCGCGGACGCCTCGTACGACGGCGACCGGCGCGTCGGCTGCCGCTGGACCGCGCAGAACGCCGAGGAGACCCGGCTGCTGTCGGTCGGCTTCGAGCGCGTGGTCTCCTACGACCGGGCCGTCGCGAGCGACGACGACAAGGCGCACCAGGTGTACGTGCGCCAGCTCACCGACGCCCACCTGCCCTTCCCCGGCCCGGTCCCGACCGCCTCCGCCACCGCGGCGGCGCCGCCGAACCCGCCGGGCCCGGGCACCGACGCCGGCACCCCGGCCCCCGCCGGATCGGCCCCCGCCGGATCGGCCCCTGCCGGATCGGCCACGCCCGGCACGAGCCCCAGCGGGAGCCCCGGCGCAAGCCCTTCGGCCCCGCCCGTGCTCGGCTCGCGCGTATTGGAGGGCCTGGGGAACGAGGCCTTCCTGGACGACAAGCTGGGCTCGGCCGGCGCCACCGCCGCGCAGGCGCGCACCGTGCGGATTGTGTTCCGTACCTCGAATGTCATCGTCACCGTCGAGTACAGCGTGCAGCCCGCGCTGCCCGGTGTGGTCCCGCCGTCGCCCGAAACCCAGGACAGGGCACGGCAGTTGGCGCAGGCCCTGGTCGAGCGCTTCAACGCATGAACGGGGCGCGGACCGGTCCGGCGTGACGGCGCGCACAGCAGCCGCACACACGATCGGGCTACCTTTGTCCGGGTCCCGCGTCCGAAGACGACCCCCAACGCACTGAAGGAACCATGCACCGATCAGCCTCGCGCCTCACCCGTGTTCTCGCCTGCGCAGCCGTCCCGGTGATCCTCACCGTCGCCGGGTGCTCGTCCGATTCGGGCAAGGGCTCGGGCTCCGGCTCGGGCTCGAACGGCGGCAAGAAGTCCGATTCCTCCTCCTCCGCCAAGCCGAACGCGAAGCCCTCCGCGACCCTGGCGAAGGCGGCCTTCGCCACGCTGCCGGACCCGTGCAAGGCCGTCGCCACCGCCACGGTCGACACGCTCGTCCCCGAGGCGAAGGACAAGAACGGCACCGCGACCAAGTCGAACGACCTGGCCAGCCGCGCCAGCTGCTCCTGGAACGGTCTGGACGAGGACGGCCTCAAGGGCTCGCAGTACCGCTGGCTCTCGATCTCCCTCTTCCGCTACGACTCGCACGCCTCGCTCGGTGACGCGAACAAGCGCGCCGAGGAGCAGTACAACAAGCAGGTCGAGACCGCGAAGGCGACCGAGGGCGCGCAGAACGTGAAGGCGGAGCCGGCGGGCGGGATCGGCGACCAGGCCACGTCCGTCGTCCACACCGCGAAGAAGGACGTCGACTTCTTCAACACGACGATCGTGGCGCGCACCCAGAACGCCGTGATCACGCTCGACTACAACGGCGCGGCCTACGAGGGCGCAGGCGCGCCGGACCACGCGAAGCTGCTCCAGGACGCGGTCGCGGCGGCGAAGGAAGCCGTGGCGTCAATCGACACCGCCAACAAGCAGGCCGCCCCGGAGCAGCCGCAGTCCCCGCAGCCGCAGCAGTAGCCCGGCGGGCCGCACCGGTCCGGGCCGCACCGGTCCGGGGCACACGGTCCGGGCATAACGGTCTGGCCAGGAGCGGGCCCACCCGGGACGCTGACAGCGAGTCACCCGTACGCTGTGCCTGCCGCAGCTCGGTAAAGGCTGGGTAAGGCCTCGGCACGTGATCGGTACGTGCTCGACAAGGGAGGGGATCGCGGGTGGCCGCGATGGAGCTGACTCGTACGCACCGGATACTCATCGGCGTCGTCGTCGCCGGAGCCGTGGTCATCGCGGGCATCGGTTTCGCGGGCTCGTACTCCGCGGTGCGCGCGCTCGCCCTGCAGAAAGGATTCGGCAGCTTCTCGCTGGTGTTCCCGATCGGCATCGACGCGGGCATCTGCGTCCTGCTGGCCCTGGACCTGCTGCTGACGTGGATCCGGATCCCCTTCCCCCTGCTGCGGCAGACGGCCTGGCTGCTGACCGCGGCGACGATCGCCTTCAACGGCGCCGCGGCCTGGCCGGACCCGCTGGGCGTCGGCATGCACTCCGTGATCCCGATCCTGTTCGTGGTGACGGTGGAGGCCGCCCGCCACGCCGTGGGCCGGATCGCGGACATCACCGCGGACCGCCACATGGAGGGCGTGCGCCTCACGCGCTGGCTGCTCTCCCCCGTCCCCACCTTCAAACTGTGGCGGCGGATGAAGCTGTGGGAGCTGCGCTCCTACGAGCAGGCCGTCGTCATGGAGCAGGACCGGCTGATCTACCAGGCACGGCTCCAGGCGCGGTACGGGCGGGCCTGGCGCCGCAAGGCGCCCGTCGAGGCGCTGATGCCGCTGCGCCTGGCCCGGATCGGGGTGCCCCTCTCGCAGACGGCCCCCGAAGGGCTGGCGGCGGCGGGCATCGAGCCGCTGCTGCTGCCCCCGGTGGACACCCGGGACCAGGACCGGACCCGCGGTCAGGCCCCGGCCGCCGTGGGCACCGCGAGCGCCCCGGCCCTGACCGCCGCCCCGGCGGACCCGGCGCAGCAGGGCACCGGCCCGACGCAGGCCGGCCCCGAGCACGCCGGCCCGCAACAGGCCGGCCCCTTGCACGCCGGTTCCGAGCACGACCGGCCGCAGCCGCACCCCGCCGGGCCGTTCCCGGCGGCCCAGCAGCCGCAGCCGCACCCCGCCGAGGCTCCCGCCCCGGCCCCCGCACCCTTCGCCGTGGACCCGACCGCCATGCCGGCGGCGCACAACAGCGCCTGGTTCGCCGCGCCCCGCGCCCCGCAGGCGGCGTACGAGGGCGGCTACCACCCGCTCGCCGCGCCGCAGGAGGAGCAGGACCATCCCGTCCGGGCCGGCGACGCCCCCGCGCCCGGGCTGCCGGTCCCGGGCGCCCGCCAGGAGGACGCCCCGCAGCCGCGGCCGCCCCACGAACCGCACGCCGCCCCGGCGGCCCCGGTGGCCCCGGACGCACCGGTCACCCCCGGCACGCCGGAGGCGCCGGAGACCCCGGACGAGGCCCAGTTCGGCGAGGTCGCGTACCAGGTGTTCTGCGCTCTGGTCGACGAGAAGCAGGACTACCCGTCGGCGGAGTCCCTCGACATACACCTCTCGGACCGCTACGGCGTCGTCCACCCGCGCAGCGGTTCGCTGCTGCGCCGGATGATCCCCGCGTTCAAGATCCGCTACCACAAGGACCGCGAGGCCGAGCACATCGCCTAGCGCTGCGGCCGGCGAAGTCCACCGGTCACGACGCGAGCGGCACCAGCGGCGCGAGCGACGCGGAAGGGCCCGCACCCCGAGGGTGCGGGCCCTTCCGCGTCGGTCCGGGACCGGGACGGCTCAGACGGCGAGCAGCTTGCGCACCCGGTCCGCGCCGACCGCCAGCAGCAGCGTGGGCAGGCGCGGCCCGGTCTCCCGGGTCACCAGCAGCCGGTAGAGCAGCGCGAAGAACGTCCGCTGCGCGACCTTGAGCTCCGGCGTCGGCTTCGCGTCGGGTTCGAGCCCGGCCATCACCTTCGGGACCCCGTAGACGAGCGTGGTCAGCCCGTCGAGGGACCAGTGCGAGTCCAGACCCTGCAGCAGCAGCCGCAGCGACTGGCGACCCTCGTCGTCCAGCGACGACAGCAGCTCGGCGTCGGCCTCCTCGCGTACGAGGGTCCGCTGGTCGGCCGGGACCTGGGTGGTGATCCAGTTCTCGGCGCGGTCCAGGCGCGGCCGTACCTCGTCGAGCGAGGTGAGCGGCTTGTCCGGCTCCAGGTCGCTGAGGATGCGCAGGGTCTGCTCGTCGTGCCCGGCGGTGACGTCGACGACGGACGCGAGCGTCCGGTACGGCATCGGCCGCGGGGTGCGCGGCAGCTCGGCGGCCGCGGTGCGGACGGCGCGGGTGTGCGCGGCCGCGTCGGCGGGCAGCACGGAGCCGTCCGCCACCTTGGCCTCCAGCTTGTCCCACTCGTCGTAGAGCCGCTGGATCTCCTGGTCGAAGGCGATCTTGAAGGACTGGTTCGGGCGGCGGCGCGCGTACAGCCAGCGCAGCAGCTGCGGCTCCATGATCTTGAGCGCGTCGGCCGGAGTGGGGACCCCGCCCTTGCTCGACGACATCTTGGCCATGCCGCTGATGCCGACGAACGCGTACATCGGACCGATCGGCTGCTCACCGCCGAAGATGTGCACGATCTGGCCGCCGACCTGGAAGGACGAGCCGGGCGAGGAGTGGTCGACGCCGGACGGCTCGAAGATCACGCCTTCGAAGGCCCAGCGCATCGGCCAGTCGACCTTCCAGACCAGCTTGCCCCGGTTGAACTCGCTGAGCTTGACCGTCTCGGTGAACTCGTCCTCGGTGCAGACGTAGGTCATCTCGGTCGACTCGTCGTCGTAGGACGTGACCTTGGTGAAGTCCTTGCCGCACTGACCGCAGTACGGCTTGTACGGGAAGTACCCGCCCTCGCCGGTGCTGCCGTCGTCCTCGGCGGCCGCACCGGAACCCTCGGCGGCCTCCAGCTCCGCTTCGTCGACCTGCTTCTGCTGGGGCTTCTTGCCGCCCGGCTTCTGCTTGGTGCGGTACTGGTCCAGGACGGCGTCGATGTCGCCCCGGTGCTTCATCGCGTGCAGCACCTGCTCGCGGTAGGCGCCGCTGGTGTACTGCTCGGTCTGGCTGATCGGGTCGTACTCGACGCCCAGCTCGGCCAGCGCCTCGACCATGGCGGCCTTGAAGTGCTCGGCCCAGCTGCCGTACTCCGACCCGGCCGGGGCGGGGACGGCGGTCAGCGGGCGGCCGATGTACTGGCCGTAGGTCTCCTCGTCCACGCCCGGGATGCCCTTGGGCACCTTGCGGTAGCGGTCGTAGTCGTCCCACGAGATGACGTGGCGGACCTCGATGCCCCGGCGGCGGATCTCGTCCGCGACCAGGTGCGGGGTCATGACCTCGCGGAGGTTGCCCAGGTGGATCGGGCCGGAGGGGGAGAGGCCGGACGCGACGACGACAGGTTTGCCCGGGGCTCGGCGCTCCGCCTCGGCGATGACCTCGTCCGCGAAACGGGAGACCCAGTCGGTCTCGGTGCTGCTCTGCGCCACGACACGTCCTTCTATCTCGAATGCTGGCTTCAGCCATTCTCCCAGACGGAACAGGCCCCTCCGGGGTTGCTCGGCGAGCCCGTTCTCCCGAGAAAGCGGCGGCGCGCGCGTGGGATACTCGGCACTTGTCGGAACACCCAAGTGCACCCACCGGCACCACCTCACAGGAACGGCAGCTCATGGCCTCGGTCCCTTCCCTCGCTTCTTCCGTCAATCAGCGCGTCGCGGACGCCCTCGCCTCGGCCCTGCCGGAGGCCGGTGGCGCCGACCCGCTGCTGCGACGAAGCGACCGGGCCGACTTCCAGGCCAACGGCATCCTGGCCCTCGCGAAGAAGGCCAAGGCCAACCCGCGCGAGCTGGCGACGACCGTGGTCGAGGGCATCCCCACCGGTGACCTGGTCCGGGAGATCGAGGTCTCCGGCCCCGGCTTCCTGAACATCACCGTCACCGACCGGGCGATCATCGAGACGCTGGCGGCACGCGCCGCCGACGACCGCCTCGGCGTCCCGTTCGCGGCGAAGCCGGGTACCACCGTCATCGACTACGCCCAGCCGAACGTGGCCAAGGAGATGCACGTCGGGCACCTGCGCTCCGCGGTGATCGGCGCGGCGATGGTGGAGATCCTGGAGTTCACGGGCGAGAAGGTGGTCCGGCGCCACCACATCGGCGACTGGGGCACCCAGTTCGGCATGCTCATCCAGTACCTGCTGGAGCACCCGCACGAGCTCGACCACAAGTCCGCGGACGGGTCGGCGGAGGTCTCCGGCGAGGAGGCCATGTCCAACCTGAACCGCCTCTACAAGGCCTCGCGCGCGCTCTTCGACTCCGACGAGGAGTTCAAGACCCGCGCCCGCGCGCGGGTGGTGGACCTCCAGGCCGGCGACGCGCAGACGCTCGCGCTGTGGCAGCGGTTCGTGGACGAGTCGAAGATCTACTTCTACTCCGTCTTCGACAAGCTGGACATGGACATCCAGGACCCGGACGTGGTCGGCGAGTCCGGCTACAACGACATGCTCGTCGAGACCTGCGCGCTGCTGGAGGAGTCGGGCGTCGCCGTCCGCTCCAACGGCGCGCTGTGCGTGTTCTTCGACGACGTCAAGGGCCCGGACGGCAACCCGACCCCGCTGATCGTGCAGAAGTCGGACGGCGGCTTCGGCTACGCCGCCACCGACCTCTCGGCGATCCGCAACCGCGTCGCCGACCTGTCGGCCACCACCCTGATCTACGTGGTCGACGCGCGCCAGTCCCTGCACTTCAAGATGGTCTTCGAGACGGCGCGCCGGGCCGGCTGGCTGAACGACGAGGTCAAGGCCGTCCAGCTGGCCTTCGGCACGGTCCTCGGCAAGGACGGCAAGCCGTTCAAGACCCGCGAGGGCGAGACGGTACGGCTGGTGGACCTGCTGGACGAGGCCATCGACCGCGCCGCGGCCGTCGTGCGGGAGAAGGCGCAGGACCTGACCGAGGCCGAGATCGGCGAGCGGGCCGTGCAGGTCGGCATCGGCGCGGTGAAGTACGCGGACCTCTCCACCTCCGCCGCGCGCGACTACAAGTTCGACCTGGACCAGATGGTCTCGCTCACGGGTGACACGTCCGTGTACCTGCAGTACGCGTACGCCCGCATCCAGTCCATCCTGCGCAAGGCCGGGGACGCGAAGCCGGCCGCCCACGCGGAGCTGGCGCTGGCGCCCGCCGAGCGCGCGCTCGGCCTCCACCTCGACCACTTCGGCGAGCTCCTCGCCGAGGCGGCTTCCGAGTACGCGCCGCACAAGCTGGCGGCGTACCTGTACCAGGTGGCCTCGCTCTACACGACCTTCTACTCGGAGTGCCCGGTGCTCAAGGCGGACACCCCGGAACAGGTCGAGAACCGGCTGTTCCTGTGCGAGCTGACCGCCCGCACCCTCAGCAAGGGCATGTCCCTCCTCGGCATCCGCACTCCCGAGAAGCTCTGAGGCCGGCCGCTCCGCACGGCGACCCCGCCTCCCTGTCCGGGAGGCGGGGTCGCCGCGTTTCGCCAGGGCGGTTCAGCTGATCGAGCGGATGGTGTTCCAGCTGCTCAGGCCGACCACGGTGCGGGGGCCGTCGGCGGGGGCGCCGGCGGAGTCGGTGCCGCCCGCGTAGAACAGCAGCGTGCCCGTGCCGTCGTTCGTGGTCGTCCACATGTCCACGGTGCCGTTGCCGTCCGCGTCGGCGGCGCCGGCGATCAGCGGACGGTTCACCGTGCCGTAGCCGAACCCGTACCGCGTGGGGGCGAAGATGCCGACGACCTGCGCGTCGGCCGGGAAGCCGGTGCCGATGCGCACCGGGGATCCCACGGAGCCGTCGCCGCGGCCCGGGTAGACGCGCAGTTCGGTGCCGACGCGCGCGACGAGGTCTCGTCGACGAGCTGCTTGACCTGGTCGATCTTCCGCTGGGGCTCGTTGCGGTACGGGCAGTACCCGACGGCCCCCGGCTGCCGCCCGCCTCGCCGCAGATCGCAAGCGTCGCACGGCGCCCGACGGGGCCCGCCGCCCTCTGCCCTTCACCCGTACGGCCCGGTTCGGTCCCTACGGGCCGGGTAGGGGACGGCCCGTCCTTCCCCTACCCGACGGAGAGCCCCGTGCCCGACATGAACGGCCCCTACAAGCCCGGCACCCCGTGCTGGATCGACCTGATGGTCCCCGACCAGCAGGCCGCCCTCGACTTCTACGGCGAACTCTTCGGCTGGCAGGGCGAGATCGGCCCCGCCGAGCAGGGCGGCTACTCCGTCTGCACCCTCAAGGGCAAGCCCGTCGCCGGAATCATGAAGGCGATGAGCCCGGACGGCAGCATCCCCGACCCGCTGCCGCCCACGGTGTGGACCACGTACCTGGCCACCGACAGCATCGACTCCGCGCAGAAGGCGGTCACGGACGCGGGCGGCACGGTCGTCCTGCCCGCGATGGACGTCATGGACCTCGGGCGGATGGCCGTGATCGCCGACCCGACGGGCGCGGTCGTGGGTCTGTGGCAGGCCGGCACCTTCGACGGCGCGGGCATCGTCAACGAGCACGGCGCGCTCATCTGGAACGAGCTGAGCACCGGCGACACCGCCGCCGCGGCCGCGTTCTACGAGGCGGTGCTGCCGATCACCACCGCCAAGTCCGAGATGCCGGGCGCCATGGACTACACGGAGTTCAAGGTCGGCGGGCGCGTGGTGGGCGGGATGATGGACCTGTCCAACATGCCGCCCGGCACACCGCCGAGCTGGCTGCCGTACTTCCACGCGGACGACGTCGACGCCGTCCAGGCGGCGGCGGTCCGGGCCGGCGGCACGGTGCTCGCCCCCGCCTTCGACATGGTGGCGGGCCGCATGGCCGTCCTGGCCGACCCCCAGGGCGCCCCTTTCGCGATCATCACGGCCACGTCCCCGGAACAACCGGCCTGAGGCTCGGCCCGTGAACGATCTCCGAGTCGCCTCGGGCACGGCGGGCAGCCGTACGGGCCGATGACCTGTCAGGTGACAGTTCGAGGGTTCGGTCCGGCCGCGCTCGCGGCGGTGCGGGATGACGAGTCCGGTTCCTGGGTAGCCGCCGTCGGCGATCGTGAGGGTCCTACCGACGGCGGCTTCTGCAGATACGGGGAACCCGTAGCCCGGAACCAGGAGACGGTGGCCCGCGTCTCTGATCTCCGGAGCGGGCCGAGAGGGCACGGACGACGGGCGGAGAGAAGTGGAGCGGCGGACTCGTAGGCGTGTCGATGCGGCGGTGCGGACGGCGATGGTCACCTGTGCGGCTGTCGTCCTCGCCAGCTGCCTGGCAGGGGAAGCAGGGCATGGGGAAAGCGCACCCGGCCCCGCGGGAGCCGCGGTCACCGTGGTCCGCGGCGAGCGGACGTACCCACTGACCGCCCGCATCACGCAGTGGGAAGTGGGGCCACACCCTCAGGTGTCCGAGCGGGGAAATGCCGTGCACTACACCTACCGGTTGGCCATGACCGACACCCTGCCCGAGCCCATGGTGCAACTCGCGGCGTGCGCAGTGGACTCAGCGGATGTCGTGCTGTTGTGCGACACCATCAGCGTGCACCAATACCCAGAGACACCCGTGGAAGACCGCGACTCCTGGATCGGGCCCGGCTCCGGTCAGACCCTCTCCGACACCGCCCGCGTCGTTCTCCTCCCCGACCAGCTACGTGACGACGGGCGTGCACATGACCCCAAGGACCACGCCGGCTACACCCCTCCCCGCCTCCCGATGCCGGGCGACCGGCTGAGCACCAGCTGAACCGCTCCTGACCACTTACGCACCCTCACCCGTCGGAGAGCGGGACTCCGTGCCGGAGGGCGGGGGTGGCCGGCTCGCTCACGCAGAGCAATAGGTCGTGGCGGCGGGATGTCACACCCCACACGTCAAGTGTGGCCGCCGTGAACTGCCTGGCCGGCGCCACGGTTTGACGTGACCGGGGGTGGAAGCGGTCCCGCAGCAGTGCGGGTTGAGTATCGACGTTCATGAGGCGATCGTCGCCGTCCGTGACTAGCGTGAACCTCAGCACCGGCCCGTACTCATCGATGAGTACGGGCCGGCATGGGGTAACGAACACGCGCGGGCGGGGAGTCCATCGTCATGCCACCGAGGAAACGAGCACGGCCGAACGCGACGACCATGAAGATGGTCGGCAAGCAGGTGGCCGCCGGCCGGGTCGCCAAAGGTTTGACGCAGAAGGAGCTCGGAGAGCTGATCCGCCTGGACGCGGAGACCATCGCCTCCATCGAGCAGGGCCGCCGCGCCCTGATGCCGAGCGTCGCGGAGCTGATGGACCAGCACCTGGGCCTGCCGGGCCTGCTGGCCGTTGCCGCACACGAGATGCCGGAGATCGATGTGACCCCGCCGTGGGCCGAGGAGTACATGGACCTTGAGAAGGCCGCGATCACCCTCTCCTGGTTCGACAACCAGGTCGTGCCGGGCCTGCTGCAGACGGAGAACTACGCCCGCGCGGTGTTCGTCTGCCGGGTCCCGGCCCATCCGGAGGAGGAGATCGAAGCGCTGATCACCAAGCGCCTCGCCCGCCAGGAGATACTGCGCCGCGGCAAGCCGCCGACGCTGAGCTTCGTCGTCTGGGAGGCGGTACTCCGCGATCGCCTCGGCGGTGACGAGGTGTACGCGGAGCAGCTGCGCCATCTACGCGACTGCTCCTACCTGCCCGACGTGAGCCTCCAGGTGATGCCGCTGGGCCGGACCACTCACGCGGCTCTGGACGGTGCGTTCATCCTGCTGGAAACACCTGATCACCGGCACCTCGGCTACACGGAAACCCAGCGCGGCAGCCAGTTGATCTCGGACCCGGATGAGGTCAGCATCCTCTCCCGCAAGTATGCGATGCTGCGGACACAGGCCCTCAACACCGAGCAGACGCGAGGCCTGTTGGACGGCCTGCTAGGAGAGACATGAGTGCCAGGACCGCACTGAAGTGGTTCAAGTCCAGCTACAGCGGCAGCGAGGGCGGCGCCTGTGTAGAGGTCGCCATGAACTGGCGGAAGTCCACGTACAGCAGCGGCCAAGCCGCCGCGTGCGTCGAGGTGGCCGCGTGCGCGCACACGGTCCACGTGCGGGACTCCAAGGTCAGCGACGGCCCCGTCCTGGACCTGACCCCGGCGGCCTGGGCGGCGCTCACGAGGTGGACCGCTCGTTGATCAGGGCGGCCAGGCCGTCCAGCAGGCGGCCCAGGCCGAAGCGGAACTGGAACTCCGGGTCCTCGTCACCGGAGCCGCCGAAGACGTCGGATTCCAGCACCCGCGTCACCGCCGGGTGGGTGTCCGGGCGGGTCAGCAGCCGCAGGGTGCGTACGTACTGGCCCATGACCTGCTCCGGTGAGACGCCGTTCTTCACGATGGCGTCCGTCATGTCGGCGGCGAGGGTGGCCTCGTTGCGGACGAAGCCGGCCACCAGCATCATCGCCGAGAGCTTCTCGCCCTCGTCGAGGCCGGTGTCGGCCAGGGCGGCGAGCCCGCGTTCCATCCATGCCAACTGGTTCGGCGTCGCCGGCGGGGCGGTGATCGGGATGCGCAGGAGCCAGGAGTTGGCCATCAGGACCGCCCGCTGCCCGTACGCCCAGTCCGACAGCGACTCCCGCCAGCCCCGGTCCGCCCCCCGCGCCGGCGCCGGCGGGGTGCCCGCGCCCGCGTCCGCCATCAGGATGTAGAGCTCCTCCTTCGCCGTGACGTACCGGTAGAGGGACATCGTCGAGACGCCCAGTTCCTTGGCGACCCGTCCCATGGAGACGGCCTCGACCCCCTCCGCGGCCGCGAGCGCGACGGCAGCGTCCACGATGCGCGCCACGGTCAGACTCGGGCGCGGGCCCTTGCCGGGCCGTTCCCGCAGGCCCCAGGCCGTTTCGAGGCTGGCCGGCAGGCCCGTTCCGCCGTCGTCCGCCGTCGGATCCTTCGCCATCGCCGTCCCCCCTTCCTCGCCCGTGCGGTTGACGCCCATCCTAGTTCTGTGTATGACTTACACAGAAGCGCGTAACCCATACGCAGAAGGGAGCGCAATCCCTGATGGCCACTCATGACCACCTCGGCATCGACGCCCGCGGCCTCACCAAGTCCTACGGCGACCTCCGCGTCCTCGACGGCATCGACCTGGCCGTCCCGCGCGGCACGGTCCTCGCCCTCCTCGGGCCGAACGGCGCGGGCAAGACCACCACCGTCCGCATCCTGGCCACCCTCACCGACCCCGACGCCGGCACCGCCCGGGTCGCCGGGCACGACACCGCCGGCGCGCGGTCCCGCGTCCGCCGGGCCATCAGCCTCACCGGGCAGTTCGCGGCCGTCGACGACCTCCAGACCGGCGCCGAGACGCTCCGCATGATGGGCCGCCTGTGCGGGCTCTCCGCGCGCGCCGCCCGCATCCGCGCCGACGAGCTGCTGGAGCGCTTCCAACTGGCCGACGCCGCCGGGCGCACGGCCAAGACGTACTCGGGCGGCATGCGCCGCCGCCTCGACCTCGCCGCCGGGCTGGTCTCCCGGCCCGACGTGATGTTCCTCGACGAGCCCACCACCGGGCTCGACCCGCGCAGCCGCCAGGACCTGTGGGAACTCGTACGGGAACTGCGCGCCGACGGCACCACCGTGCTGCTCACCACCCAGTACCTGGAGGAGGCCGACCGCCTCGCCAACCGCGTCGCCGTCCTGGCCGCCGGGCGGATCGCCGCCGAGGGCACGCCGGCCGCCCTCAAGTCCCGTGTCGCGGGACACCGCCTGGACCTGACCCTCACCACCCCGGCCGACTACGAGGCCCTCGCCCCGCGCGCCGTCCACCTCGACCCGGATGCGCTCACCCTCGGCCTGGCCACGGACGGCAGCGCCGGCCACGTCCGCGCGCTGCTCGACGAGGTCGACCCGGACCGCACCGCCGTCGACCGCTTCACGGTCCGCACCGCCACCCTCGACGACGTGTTCCTCGCCCTGACGGGAGCCGCCCGATGACCGCACCGACGCCCGCGCCGATGCCCGCACCGCCCACCGCGCCGCCCCGTACCGGGCGCCCCGACAGCCCCGAGAGCCCCGGCAGGCCCGTCCGCCGCTCCCGCCACACCGCGGCCCTCTCGCTGGCCGGCCGCAGCCTGCGCATCAGCCGCCGCAACCCGGACGCCCTGGTCACCGCCCTGATGCTGCCCGTGGTCCTGATGCTGATCTTCGTCTACTTCTTCGGCGGCGCGATCGACACCGGCACCGCGTACGTGACGTACGTGGTCCCCGGCGCCATGCTCCTCTGCGCGGGCTTCGGCGCGGCCGGCACCGCCGTCAGCGTCACCGAGGACATGAAGAACGGGATCATCGACCGCTTCCGCGCCCTGGACATCGGCGGCATCCCGATCCTGGCCGGGCACGTCACCGCGTCCGTCCTGCGCAACCTGCTCTCCACCGCCCTGGTGCTCGTCGTCGCCCTCGCCATCGGCTTCCGCCCGCAGGCCGGGCCCGCCGCCTTCCTCGCCGCCGCCGGACTGCTGCTCGTGTACATCACGGCGATCTCCTGGCTCGCGGCCGTACTCGGCCTGCTCGCCAAGTCCCCGGAAGCGGCGGGCGGGTTCACCTTCCTGATGATGTTCCTGCCCTACCCGTCCAGCGCCTTCGTCCCCATCGAGACCATGCCCGGCTGGCTGCACGGCTTCGCCGAGCACCAGCCGCTGACCCCGGTGATCGAGTCGCTGCGCGCACTGCTCCTCGCACAGCCCGCCGGGAGCGCCCCCTGGGTGGCCCTGTCCTGGTGCGCGGGCATCACGGCCGCGGCCGTGGCCCTCGCGTCGGTCCTCTTCCGCGGCCGGACCCGCTGACCCGCCGGACGGACCCGCTGACCCGCCCGGCGGACCCGCTGACCCGCCGGACGGCTCCGGACGAGCCGACCGGCGGTCCGGCGCCGCTCAGCGGTTGAGCGGATAGGAGTGGCGGCCCGTCGCCTCGTCGATCTCGCTGTGGGCCTTCCGCAACATCTGCGAAGCGAGATCCATGAGCGCACGGGCACCCGCGATCTCCTCCCCGACCCTCAGCTGCTCCGGGTCGGAGGGGTGGCGCATGGCGTAGCCGTGCGCCCTCATCTCGGAGCCGTCCCCGAGCCTGACCAGGGCCGCCGCACTGGTGCGGTGGCCCTCCTCGGTGAATTCGAGCTCCACATGCCACCCGACGAGCGTGGACATGGTGCATCACCTCCAGGGGGTCACCCTTCCTTCCAGGGTGCGCCCGCTCCCGGACGTACGCGAACGGGGAGCGCTCCGGCCCGGTGAAAGGTGAGTACCCGCACTCATGTGCCCGCGCCCATACGGGAGTTGAGTGGTTCCCATGACCCGGGACACTTCGCGCGACCCACGTGCGTTCGTCGCACCGCTCCTGTCCACCCTGCTCACCCTGCCCCTCGGCGCCGCGGCGCTGTTCTTCGTCGGGCTCTCCCCGATGGCCTGCGACTCCTGCGACGGCGCCGCGAGCGACCGGTTCGACGCCTCGTACCGCGTCGCCTCCACCTTCTTCGCCATCGGCCTGCTCGTGGTCGGGGCGCTGCTCGCCGCCTGCTGGGCACTGCCCCGCCGGCGCCGCGACGCCGGCCGGCGGCTGGGCCTCGCGCTGGCCGCCCCGGCCGCCGTGCTGCTCGACTGCCTCGTCTTCCACACGCTCGTCGACTGGCCGTAGCTCAGGCCCCGCGGGCGGCATGCGCGCCGTCGAGCACCTGCGGCGGGTCTTCGCCGAGTGCCACGCCGTCACCGCCCGCGGCACGGTCGTCAGGGAGTCAGGGAGTCAGGATTCAGCGCGTCTCGCGCAGCCAGCCCGCCACCTCGGTCGCCCAGTACGTGAGGATCGTGTCGGCGCCGGCCCGCTTGATGCCCAGCAGCGCCTCCAGGATCGCCCGGTCCCGCTCGATCCAGCCCTTCTCGGCCGCCGCCTCGATCATCGCGAACTCGCCGCTGATCTGGTAGGCGGCCACCGGTACGTCCACCGCCTGCGCGACCCGGTACAGGATGTCGAGGTAGGGGCCGGCCGGCTTGACCATCACCATGTCGGCCCCCTCCTCCAGGTCCAGGGCCAGCTCGCGCAGGGACTCGCGGGCGTTCGCCGGGTCCTGCTGGTAGGTCTTGCGGTCGCCCTGGAGGGAGGAGGCGACGGCCTCGCGGAAGGGCCCGTAGAAGGCCGAGGAGTACTTCGCCGTGTACGCCAGGACGGCCACGTCCTCGTGCCCGGTCTCGTCCAGCGCGTCGCGGATGACGCCGACCTGGCCGTCCATCATCCCGCTCGGCCCCACGACGTGGACGCCGGCGTCGGCCTGGACCTGCGCCATCTCGGCGTAGCGCTCCAGCGTCGCGTCGTTGTCGACGCGGCCGTGCTCGTCGAGGACCCCGCAGTGACCGTGGTCGGTGTACTCGTCCAGGCACAGGTCCGACATGATCACCAGGTCGTCGCCGACCTCGGCCTTCACATCGCGGATCGCGACCTGGAGGATCCCGTCCGGTTCGGTGCCGGCCGTGCCGAGCGCGTCCTTGTTCTCGTCCGCCGGCACGCCGAAGAGCATGATCCCGGATACCCCCGCCGCGACCGCCTCCACGGCGGCCTTCCGCAGCGTGTCCCGGGTGTGCTGGACGACGCCGGGCATCGCCGAGATCGCCAGCGGCTCACGGATCCCCTCCCGGACGAACGCCGGCAGGATCAGGTCCGAGGGGTGCAGCCGGTTCTCCGCGACCATCCGCCGCATCGCCGGGGTGGTGCGCAGCCGCCGGGGCCGCGAGCCGGGGAAGGATCCGTACGTGCTCATTTTCCAGTCGCCTCTTCGAGCATCGAGAACAGTCGCGACCACCCTAGTGCGGCGTCCGGCGTGTCCGGCGGGGTCCACCGGATCGCGGCGCCCGGCACGGCTCCCCGCCGCGGTCGTCGGACCACGCAGGCGCGGCCCCGCCCCCGTACCGTTCACCCCACCGGTCAGGTGGTCCGGCGGCGCCGGGCCCCCGGCCTGCGCTCGCTCGGTCGGAACACCGTCTCGCCGGCCTCCTTCGCCGCCTCGCGGCGCGCCGCACCGTACTCGGCCAGCGCCTCCGCCAGCTTCGACACCGACGGCTCCGGCGACAGCACGTCCACGCGCAGCCCGTGCTCCTCCGCCGTCTTGGCCGTCGCCGGCCCGATGCACGCGATCACGGTGACGTTGTGCGGCTTCCCGGCGATGCCGACCAGGTTGCGCACGGTGCTCGACGACGTGAACAGCACGGCGTCGAAACCGCCGCCCTTGATCGCCTCGCGCGTGTCCGCCGGCGGCGGCGACGCACGCACCGTCCGGTAGGCGGTGACGTCGTCGACCTCCCACCCGAGCTCGATCAGCCCGGCGACCAGCGTCTCCGTCGCGATGTCGGCCCGCGGCAGGAACACCCGGTCGATCGGGTCGAAGACCGGGTCGTACGGCGGCCAGTCCTCCAGCAGCCCGGCCGCGGACTGCTCCCCGCTCGGCACCAGGTCCGGCTTCACGCCGAACTCCACGAGCGCGGCCGCGGTCTGCTCGCCCACCGCCGCGACCTTGATGCCCGCGAAGGCACGTGCGTCGAGCCCGTACTCCTCGAACTTCTCCCGGACGGCCTTGACCGCGTTGACCGAGGTGAAGGCGATCCACTCGTAGCGGCCCGTCACCAGGCCCTTCACGGCCCGCTCCATCTGCTGCGGGGTGCGCGGCGGCTCCACGGCGATGGTCGGCACCTCGTGCGGCACCGCACCGTACGAACGGAGCTGGTCGGAGAGCGAGGCGGCCTGCTCCTTGGTACGCGGTACGAGGACCCGCCAGCCGAACAGCGGCTTCGACTCGAACCAGGAGAGGTCCTCACGGCGCGCGACGGCGCTGTGCTCACCGACCACGGCTATGACGGGGCGCGCGCCCTCCGGCGACGGCAGCACCTTGCCCTGCTTGAACACCTGCGCGATCGTGCCCAGCGTCGCGCACCAGGTACGCTGCCGCGTGGTCGTACCGGCGACGGTGACCGTCAGCGGGGTGTCGGGCTTGCGCCCGGCGGACACCAGCTCGGCGGCGGCGCTCGCCACCGTCTCCAGCGTCGCGGAGACGACGAGGATCCCGTCGCTCGCGCCCACCTCGGTCCAGCAGCGCGCCGACGCGGTCCGCGCGTCGACGAACCGCACGTCGGCACCCTGCTTGTCGCGCAGCGGCACACCGGCGTACGCGGGCACGCCGACGGCCGTCGCGACACCGGGCACCACCTCGAAGGGGATGCCCGCCGCCGCGCAGACGAGCATCTCCTCGGCGGCGTTGCCGTCGAGTCCGGGGTCGCCGGTGACGGCACGCACGACCCGCCTGCCGGAGCGCGCGGCCTCCATGACAAGATTGGCCGCGTCCCGGATCACCGGGACCCCAGCGGCTGCTGACAGTTCGTCAGCGATCGTCAGCTGCGGCGAGTCGACGCCCGCGCGCGCATGCGTACGGACCACGTCGAGCACCTCGGGCTCCGCGATCAGTACGTCCGCGGCGGCGAGCGCCTCGACGGCGCGCAGCGTCAGCAGACCCGGGTCGCCGGGGCCGGCACCGAGGAAGGTGACGTGTCCGTGGGCGGCGACGGCCGGGAAAGCGGAGGGGGTGGGAATTGAGGGGTTCAAAGCGATCGCTCCCCCATCAGACCGGCCGCGCCCTTGGCCAGCATCTCGTCCGCGAGTTCGCGGCCGAGCGCCATGGCCTCGTCGTACGACTGGGGCACGGGACCGGTGGTGGACAGCTGCACGAGCGTCGTGCCGTCGAGGGTTCCGACGACGCCGCGCACGCGCATCTCATTGACAATCTGCCCGTCGGCCAACAGGTCGGCGAACGCGCCCACGGGTGCGCTGCAGCCGGCCTCCAGGGCGGCGAGCAGGGAGCGCTCGGCGGTCACGGCGGCCCGGGTGTACGGGTCGTCGAGCTCGCCGAGCGCGGCGATCAGGTCCGCGTCGGACGCGAGGCACTCCACGGCCAGGGCGCCCTGACCCGGAGCGGGCAGGACGCTGTCGACGGCCAGCAGGTCGGTGGCCTCGTCGCCGCGGCCGATCCGGTTCAGCCCGGCGGCCGCCAGCACGACGGCGTCGAGCTCGCCGTCCCGTACGAAACCGATCCGGGTGTCGACGTTGCCGCGGATGGGCACCGTCTCGATCCGCTTGCCCAGCGACAGCGCCAGGTGGTTGAGCTGCGAGGTCCGGCGGGGCGACCCGGTACCGATCCGCGCCCCGTCGGGCAGCTGCTCGAAGGTGAGGCCGTCGCGGGCGACGAGCGCGTCCCGGGGGTCCTCGCGCCGCGGCATGGCCGCGATCACCAGGTCGTCGGGCTGCGCCGTCGGCAGGTCCTTCAGCGAGTGCACGGCGAAGTCGACGTCCCCGCGCAGCAGCGCGTCGCGCAGGGCCGTGACGAACACGCCCGTGCCGCCGATCTGCGTGAGGTGCTCGCGGGACACGTCGCCGTAGGTCGTGATCTCCACGAGCTCGACGGGGCGGCCGGTGACCGCCCGTACCGCCTCGGCGACCTGGCCTGACTGGGACATCGCCAACTTGCTTCGCCGCGTGCCGAGCCGGAGGGGCTGGTCGAGACGTGGATTCATGATGCCCGTCCTGAGTCGTCGTACTTGTCCATGTCGGCTGCTTGGGCACTCGCGTCGGCCCGGCTGACGGAGGCCACCGTCTGCGGGTCGAGGTCGAAGAGTTCGCGCAGCGCCTCGGCGTACCCGGCGCCGCCGGGCTCGCTCGCGAGTTGCTTCACGCGCACGGTCGGCGCGTGGAGGAGCTTGTCGACGACGCGGCGCACGGTCTGGTTGACCTCGGCCCGCTGCCGTTCGTCGAGATCGGGCACCCGACCGTCGAGTCGCGCCACCTCCATGGCGACGACCTCGGCGGCCATGGCCCGCAGGGCGACCACGGTCGGCGTGATGTGCGCCGCCCGCTGCGCCGCCCCGAAAGCGGCCACTTCCTCGGCCACGATCGCGCGCACGGCTTCGACGTCGGCCGCCATCGGCGCGTCCGCGGACGCCTCCGCGAGCGACTCGATGTCCACGAGCCGTACGCCGGGGATGCGGTGCACGGCGGCGTCGATGTCACGCGGCATCGCCAGGTCCAGCAGCGCGAGCCGCGCCGCCGTCCCGCCCGTGGGCGTACGCACGCCGCGCCGGGGCTGCCGCTGCGCGGCGGCCTCGCCCTGGTCGGCCCAGGTCCCGTGCAGTTCGAGCGAGCTGGCGTCCACGCCGGTCAGCGCGGACCGCCCGTCCGTCCCGACGGGACACCCGTCGGCCTCGGCCGCGACCTCCATGGTCCGCACGGCCCCGGCATCGGCCAGTCGGCCGTGCGTGGCGGCCGCCGCGGCCAACCGGGCCACGACACCGGCACGATCCAAACCGGCCGGCGTGCGAGGCGCGGGGTCCGGGGCGGAGCCCTGCCCCTCCGGCCCGGCCGGCGTGCGAGGCGCGGAGTCCGGGGCGGAGCCCCGGGAAACGGAGGCGAGGACGTCCTCGGCGGTCAGGACCAGCCCGGTGGCGCCGGTGCACGAGACGACGAGGTCGACTCGTGTCAGCTCGTCGGCCACGGCACCCATCGGCACCGCGGCGGCCTTCACACCCGTGCCTGAGGCAACCAGAATCTCCGCGAGCCGCTCCGCCCGCTCGGCGGTCCGGTTCGCCACCACGATCTCGGCGACACCGACCCGCGCCAGCGTCGCGGCGGCCAGCGAGGACATCGACCCGGCGCCGATCACGAGCGCACGCTTGCCCGCGGCCCACTGCGCCACCGGCAGCCGTCCGGCGGTCAGCTGCTCCAGCCCGAAGGTGACCAGCGACTGCCCGGCCCGGTCGATCCCGGTCTCCGAGTGGGCTCGCTTGCCGACCCGCAGCGCCTGCTGGAACAGGTCGTTGATCAGCCGCCCGGCGGTGTGCTGCTCCTGCCCCAGCGCCAGGGTGTCCTTGATCTGGCCGAGGATCTGTCCCTCGCCCACGACCATCGAGTCCAGCCCGCACGCCACGGAGAACAGGTGGTGCACCGCCCGGTCCTCGTAGTGCACGTAGAGATAGGGGGTGAGCTCCTCCAGCGCGACCCCGCTGTGCTGGGCCAGCAGCGTGGACAGCTCGGCGACACCGGCGTGGAACTTGTCCACGTCGGCGTACAGCTCGATCCGGTTGCACGTGGCGAGCACCGCCGCCTCCGCCGCCGGCTCGGCGGCGAGGGTGTCGTGCAGCAGCTTCGCCTTGGCGTCGGCGGCCAGCGAGGCCCGCTCCAGCACGCTCACGGGGGCACTGCGATGGCTCAGCCCCACGACCAGCAGACTCATGCCGGCATCACCGCCGGGACGTCACCCTCGGGTCCGCCCTTGCGCGCCTCGGCGGCGGCCCGGCCGGCCGGCGGCACGACGGCCGCGGCGGGCGCGGCGCCGCCCACGGAGGAGCCGCCGGCGGCAGCGGCCGCGGCCGCTTCCTCGCCGGCCTTGCGCTGCTCGTGGAAGGCGAGGATCTGGAGCTCGATCGAGAGGTCGACCTTGCGCACGTCCACGCCGTCGGGCACGGACAGCACGGTCGGGGCGAAGTTCAGGATGGAGGTGACACCGGCCGCGATCAGCCGCTCGCTGACCTGCTGGGCCGCACCGGCCGGCGTCGCGATGACGCCGATCGACACCCCGTTCTCCTCGATGATCTTCTCCAGCTCATCGGTGTGCTGCACGGGCATCCCGGCCACCGGCTTGCCGGCCATCGCCGGGTCGGCGTCGATCAGCGCGGCCACGCGGAACCCGCGCGACGCGAAACCGCCGTAGTTGGCGAGCGCGGCGCCGAGGTTTCCGATGCCGACGATGACGACCGGCCAGTCCTGGGTCAGGCCGAGTTCGCGGGAGATCTGGTAGACGAGGTACTCGACGTCGTAGCCGACGCCGCGGGTGCCGTACGAGCCCAGGTAGGAGAAGTCCTTGCGCAGCTTCGCGGAATTGACTCCGGCGGCGGCCGCGAGCTCCTCGGAGGACACCGTGGGCACCGATCGCTCGGAGAGCGCGGTGAGGGCGCGCAGGTACAGCGGAAGCCGGGCGACAGTGGCCTCGGGAATACCTCGGCTGCGGGTCGCCGGTCGGTGAGTTCGGCCAGTTGCCACGATGCTCCTGCGGGATGAGCGGGGCTGCAGGCGGCCACTTGTCCCAGGGCCGCCCCGTCGACAGCAGGCTATGCCTTTGTGAACGCGTGCACAAAGATTGTGTCCAATTTGTCCGACCAAAGTGACCGGGGTCACGCGCCCCGGGTCCGCAGGGCCGGAACCGGCGACACGCCGAACCCGTTCAAATCGCCAAGGGGGCAAAACCGTACACACTCCTCACAGATACGCCCCCGAGCCTGCACAAATCGCCCATGAGGGTACCCGCACGGAGGGTCAGCCCTCCAGCGCCCGCCGCAGGCGCTCCGGGTTCACCCTCCAGAAGGTGTGCTGCTCGCCGTCCACGAGGACAACCGGAATCTGCTCCCAGTGCAGCCGGTACAGCTCCTCGTCCTGCGAGATGTCCTTCTTCTCCCACCGGGCGCCCGTCTGCGCGCAGACCTTCTCGATCACCACCTGTGCGTCGTCGCAGAGGTGGCACCCCGGTTTTCCGATCAGCGTCACCATCCGCTCGGCCGGACTCTTCTTTTCCTTGCGGCGCAACAGAGGACTCATGCCCTCATTCTCCCGCGCCCCGGCGTAACAGCGGCGCCCCGAAGAGTTCACGCCGCCGCATCCCATCGGTTCGGGAAGTCCCGAACACAGTGGCTATGCTCGCGTCATGCCCCGCCCGACGCCCGACCACCACCCCGGTAGGAGTCCCTTCGGGACGCGCGCTGCATGGGGATGGCTCGCACCACGCAGACGCTCCGCCACCGCGCGGAGCGTGCTCGCGGGCGAGGCCTCGGCCGAAGCCGCCCGCAAGACGGCGCTGACCGGGACCCCGTCCCCCGCCCTGTCGGACATCGCACCGGACATCGAACCGGAAGCCCTCGGCGAAGCCGCGGCGGAGCCCGCGTTCCCCGTCGCCGGCGACGACCTGGCCGCCGCCTTCTTCGACCTCGACAACACCGTCATGCAGGGCGCCGCGATCTTCCATTTCGGCCGCGGCCTCTACAAGCGCGAGTTCTTCCGCCGCCGCGAGCTGGCCCGCTTCGCCTGGCAGCAGGCCTGGTTCCGGCTCGCCGGGGTCGAGGACCCGGAGCACATGCAGGACGCCCGCGACAGCGCCCTGTCCATCGTCAAGGGCCACAAGGTCCGCGAGCTGATGGCCATCGGCGAGGAGATCTACGACGAGTACATGGCCGAGCGGATCTGGCCGGGCACCCGCGCCCTGGCCCAGGCCCACCTCGACGCCGGCCAGAAGGTCTGGCTGGTCACGGCCGCCCCCGTGGAGACGGCCACGATCATCGCCCGCCGGCTGGGCCTGACCGGCGCCCTGGGGACCGTCGCCGAATCCGTGGACGGCGTCTACACCGGCCGGCTGGTCGGCGAGCCGCTGCACGGCCCCGCCAAGGCCGAGGCCGTCCGCGCCCTGGCCGCCGCCGAGGGCCTGGACCTCGCGCGCTGCGCCGCGTACAGCGATTCGCACAACGACATCCCGATGCTGTCGCTGGTCGGACATCCCTACGCGATCAATCCCGACACAAAACTGCGCAAGCATGCGCGGAGCAACGACTGGCGCCTGCGCGACTATCGGACCGGCCGGAAGGCCGTGAAGGTGGGCGTCCCGGCGGCCGCCGGGGTCGGCGCGATCGCCGGCGGCGCGGCCGCCGCGATCGCCCTGAACCGCCGCCGCAAGTAGCCGCGACAGGCCCCCGACCGGCCCGGCCCCGCCCCCGCCCGCCCGCACCGCGGGGCCGGGGCATTCGCTCACCTCTGCCCGCGCCCCCCGCGCGGCACTCCGGCATGCCCGAGACGGTCGACAGCTCCTCTGGAAGCGTCCATTCCGCGCATCCAAGTGATCAACAAACGGTCACCAACTGCGACTGAATATGCCCTCGACAGGCAACAGAAGTGTCGGAACCGGTGATTTGAGCAACTGGGTGTAGCGCCGCCTGTACGAAGCGTTATTCTCCTCAAACGCATGCCACCGTCCATCTGTCGCCACGACGGGTGAACGGTTCCGCACTGCACGTGATGGAAGCTCTGCCTCTGGGAGTCCCGTGTACCCACCTGTCGGGGTTGACGCCTCGGGCCTGGCTACGCTGCGCGCAACGGTCCTCGACCACCTGCGCGGCTTCGTCCCCACCGCGTACGCCGTCCCCGCCTTCGCCGCCGCGGTCCCTGCCGGCCTCGGCCCGGTCGGCCCTTGCTATGCCCTGACCGACGGCGGCGCGACGGTGGGCAGACGAGGACGCGCGGCCGGGGGCTCGAACGGCGCCGCCGGCACGAGCACGCAGACCGCCTCCCGCCGCCCCGCGGCGGACAGCGACCAGGCCCGCATGATGGACCTGGTCGAACGCGCCCAAGCCGGCGAGGCCGAGGCCTTCGGCCGTCTCTACGACCAGTACAGCGACACGGTCTACCGCTACATCTACTACCGCGTCGGCGGCAAGGCGACCGCGGAGGACCTCACCAGTGAGACCTTCCTGCGGGCACTGCGCCGCATCTCCACCTTCACCTGGCAGGGCCGCGACTTCGGCGCCTGGCTGGTGACGATCGCCCGCAACCTGGTGGCCGACCACTTCAAGTCCAGCCGTTTCCGGCTGGAGGTCACCACCGGGGAGATGCTCGACGCGAACGAGGTCGAGCGCAGCCCCGAGGACTCCGTCCTGGAGTCCCTCTCCAACGCGGCCCTGCTGGAGGCCGTACGGAAACTCAATCCGCAGCAGCAGGAGTGCGTGACGCTGCGCTTCCTGCAGGGCCTCTCGGTCGCCGAGACGGCCCGGGTGATGGGGAAGAACGAGGGGGCCATCAAGACACTCCAGTACCGGGCGGTCCGTACGCTGGCCCGCCTCCTTCCGGAAGACGCCCGCTGACGGTCTTCACACCACAACCCGACCTCAATATTCGGTGACCCCTCGATGACGCTGTGGTCCGATCATCCTTCGTCCGTAACCCAAGTGCCGCGACGCTCGTTGTGCGGAATGCAGGCTCCCTGTGGACATGCCTTGCCCGAAGCCGCTCACTCGAACGTGTGGATGTGCTCAAGGAAGGCAACCTTCCGGACACCCAGGGGAGTCGATCGTCATGACGAGAGGAGGTGCCGCCAGTGATCGCGAACGTGACTCCGCACCGGCGGGCGAACGCCTTCGCCCAGGCCCTGGAGGATCGGACCCTTTCCGATCTTCCGGAACCGGATCCGGCGGCCGAGCAGTCCGAGGCACCTGCCGAACCTGCCGACCGCGACCGGTTGTTGGCCTTGGCGAGCGCGCTCGGCGAAATGCCGCGCCCGCAGTTGGACGCCGACGTCAAAGTGGTGCAGCGAGCCCAGCTCGTGGCCGCCGTGGAGGCGATGGTGCTGGAAGAGAGGGCCGGGGGCGGTGCCGCCTCGGACCCTCTGGTGCCCGAGCAGCGGACCGGCCGCGGCGCCCACCGGGCGACCTCGCTCCGGAAGATGCGGCCCCGCTCCCGCTGGTCCAAGGGCATCGCAGCGGGCGGCCTCACCGTAGGGGTGGCCGCGGGGGCATTCAGCGGAGTGGCCGCTGCCAGTTCCGACGCCCTGCCCGGTGACCACCTCTACCCCGTCAAGCGGGGCATGGAGGACTTGAAGCTCGGGATGGCCGACGAGGACTCGGACCGGGGCGAGCTCTATCTCGACCAGGCCTCGAACCGCCTGTCGGAAGCCCGCAGGCTGATGGAGCGCGGCCGGACGGGCGTACTGGACCACGAGTCCCTGGGCGCGATCCGCCGGGCCCTGGCGGGGATGAAGCACGACGCGGAGCAGGGCCACAGGCTCCTCCAGGCCGCGTACGAACGGGACGGCTCGCTCGGCCCGATCCAGGCGCTGTCGTCGTTCTCCCGCTCCCACCGCGACGCGTGGGGCAAGCTCAGGGAGAAGCTGCCGGCGCAGCTCACGGACGTGGGCGGTGAGGTGGAGTCGGTCTTCCGGGCCATAGACGAAGACGTGGCGCCGCTCCAGGGCCTGCTCCCCAAGCCCCCGGAGCAGACGCGCGGCACCAGCACGCCCGGTACGCCCGCCAAGCCGGGCACCCCCAGCGGCAAGCAGCAGCCCGCGCCCGCTCCCGGCGGCACCTCCGGCAGCAGCACCGCGCCGTCCCCCTCGGGCAGCCCCCGGCCCTCGGCCGACGGCGGCCTGCTGGGCGGTACGGGCGACCTGCTCAACCCGCCGCAGGGTCAGTCGGCCCCGCCCTCCTCGGGCGCGTCCGACCAGCCCAAGCCGGACATCACCCTCCCGCCCCTCCTCCCGGGTCTCCTCCCGGGCCTGGGGATCAACTCGGAGGACGTCGGGTAGCGCACGGCACGGGTACGCCGGCGAGGCCCCTGCGGGCCTCGCCGGCTTCCGGTCGCAACGACCGTCGTGCGGCCGTCAGAAGAAGACGGACCGCCGCTGCACCAGCAGTTTGTACAGCGTGTGCTGGATCTGCTCCCGTACCTGGTCCGTGAGGTTGAACATCAGCATCGGGTCGTCCGCCGCCTCCGTCGCGTACCCGTCGGTCGCGATCGGCTCCCCGAACTGGATCGTCCACTTCGTCGGCAGCGGCACCGCCCCCAGCGGCCCCAGCCACGGGAACGTCGGCGTGATCGGGAAGTACGGGATGCCCAGCAGCCGCGCGAGCGTCTTCGCGTTGCCGACCATCGGGTAGATCTCCTCCGCGCCCACGATCGAGCAGGGCACGATCGGCGTGCCCGCGCGCAGCGCCGTCGAGACGAAGCCGCCCCGCCCGAACCGCTGGAGCTTGTACCGGTCTCCGAACGGCTTCCCTATCCCCTTGAAGCCCTCCGGCATCACCCCGACGAGCTGACCGGCCTCCAGCAGCCGCTGGGCGTCCTCCGCGCAGGCCAGGGTGTGGCCGGCCTTGCGGGCCAGCTCGTTCACCACGGGCAGCATGAACACCAGGTCGGCCGCCAGCAGCCGCAGATGGCGCTGCGCGGGGTGGTGGTCGTGCACGGCGACCTGGAGCATCAGCCCGTCCAGCGGCAGGGTGCCCGAGTGGTTGGCGACGATCAGCGCGCCGCCCTCCGCCGGGATGTTCTCGATGCCCTTGACCTCCACCCGGAAGTACTTGTCGTACAGCGGCCGCAGCAGGGACATCAGGACCTGGTCCGTCAGCTCCTTGTCGTAGCCGAACTCGTCGACCTCGTACTCCCCGGTGATCCGGCGGCGCAGGAACGCCAGCCCGCCGGCCAGCCGGCGGTCCCAGCCGTCACCGGCGGCCGCCGGGGCGGCCGCCTCCACGGGCTCCACCGCCTCCGCCTCCACCGGCCGGAGCCGCTCCGGCCCCGTCGGCGCCACCGCCCGTACCCGCCGCCCCGCGGGCCGGCGGCGCGGCCGTTCCTCGTCGAACGCAATGACCTTGGCGTCCGCCACTATCGCTTCGCTCCTTCGTCCTCGTCGGCTCCGGTCCCGTCCTGCGGACCGTTGACGTTCAGCATGGCCGCCACCCGCCCCACGGCGCGCCCGACCCGCTCCGGCGGCAGCAGCCCGCTCCGCCGGCTCCGCGCGAAGTCGGTGAAGGTCTCGGCCGTCGTGTACATGGGCTCGAATCCGAGGACCTCCCGCATCTGGGAGGTCTCCACGACCCGGCCGTGCGTGAGGAGCCTTATCTGCTCCGGGGAGAAATCGGTGGCACCGATCGCCCGCAGCGCCGATCCCACCCAGGTCACGGCGGGCAGGAACAGCGGCATCATCGGCCGCCCGAGCCGCCGCGCGCACTGCGACAGGAGCAGCACGCCGTCGCCCGCGATGTTGAAGGTCCCGCTGTTGAGGGTGCCCCGCTTCGGCTCGCGCGCCGCCAGCCGCAGCACGTCCAGCACGTCGTCCTCGTGGACGAACTGGAGCCGCGGGTCGTAGCCCAGGACGGTCGGCATCACGGGGATCGAGAAGTACTCGGCGAGCGCCGAGTCGGCGAAGGGTCCCAGGATGTTCGCGAAGCGCAGGACGCACACGGCGACGTCGGGCCGTCTGCGCGCGAAGCCCCGTACGTACCCCTCGACCTCGGCGGCGTCCTTGGCGAAGCCGCCCGCCGGCAGCGACTTGGGCTCGGTGGTCTCGGTGAAGACGGCCGGATCGCGCGGGGTGCCCCCGTACACGCTGGTACTGGACTTCACCACGAGCCGGCTCACCGTCGGCGACTTCTGGCAGGCCCCGAGGAGCTGCATGGTCCCGATGACGTTCGTTTCCTTGACGGTGCTGTGCGCGCCGCCCGTGCCCGCTGTACCCCCGGTGACCGCCAAGTGCACCACGGTGTCCACCGCGTGCTCGGCGAGTACCCGGGCGATCGCCGACTGTCTGATGTCCGTACGGACGAACTCGGCCGAGCCGAGCCGGTGCGGCGGTCTGACCGCGTCCACCGCGATCACCCGCTCGACCTCCGGGTCGCGCTGGATGTGGCGCACGAAGCGCCCTCCGAGCTGCCGGGCGACCCCGGTGACCAGTACGACCTTACCCACGAGCTCAGCGCCTCCCTGGATAGGAACAACCGTCCCCGGCTGCACCGCAGCCCCTCCACCAGGATGGTGGAGGGGCTGCGGAAAACACGTACAGCTGCCGTCTACTTCTTGTTACGGCGCTGGACGCGGGTGCGCTTGAGCAGCTTGCGGTGCTTCTTCTTAGCCATCCGCTTGCGCCGCTTCTTGATAACAGAGCCCACGACTACCCTCGCTCACTTCTCTTCACTCGGTGCGGGGCGTCTGGGCCCACACGACCTACGTCGGCCTAGCCTACCCGCCCGAGCTCTGAGCTTGTAATCCGAGGCCTGCCGGGGGTCAGTCTCAGGCCGACTCCACCCCCACATAGGACTCTCGGAGGTACTCGTGGACCGCGTTTTCGGGGACCCGGAAGGACCGGCCCACCCGGATTGCGGGCAGATGACCGTTGTGCACCAGGCGGTACACGGTCATCTTTGACACACGCATCACCGAGGCGACCTCCGCCACGGTCAGGAACTGAACCTCACTGAGAGGCCTCTCGCCAGCAGCCATGACACACCTTGACCTTCCGCGCATGACGGGCACCGGCTTCCCCTCCGGTTACTCCTCGTCGTCGCACGCTCACTCCCCAGAGTAGGGGCGCGTGATACGAGTGGGGAAGAGGAGCTACAGCCACTCCTGCCACCCCGTCAGGCGCGCCCGGTCCAGTACATAGCGGGTAAGCGGTCTGTAGTAGTCCGCACGCACCCCGTCATCGACCGGAACGGCCACCGCCACCCGCCCCTCGGCCTCGCCGACGAACAGCGCGGGATCATCCGTATCCGCCAGACCGATCGCGTCCACACCGAGCTGACCTGCGCCGCAGACCCACCCGTGGTCCCCCACCACCAGCCCCGGCAACGGCCCGCCGGCCTCCGCCAGAGCTCCCAGAGCCACCCGGACCGGCAGCGGCGAGTGGGAGTGTGCGCCGGTGGCACTTCCCGCCGTCCGCGCGCCGGGGTCCCGCACCAGTGCGACCCCCCGTACGTAATCGATGCTGTACGTACGTACGCCGAACCGGGTCGCCACGTCCACCTCCACCCCCTGCGCCGGAGTGAGGACAGCACAGCCCGATGCCGACATCGCCTCGGCCAAACCGGCGTAGAAGCCCAGGAGCCGGTGCGGATGCCCCGTCCCGAACAGGACCGGCGACCGCGCCCCCACCGCCTGGCGCAGCCGCCCCGCGAAGGCCTCCAGCGCGGCCAGCGTCAGCTCCGGGTCGATCACGTCGGAACCGCTGACGTGGCGCGGGTCCGCGGAGACCCCGCATTTGCGCGCCATCAGCCCCAGCAGATCCCGCTCGCCCCATCCCCACTCGGGGTCCAGCCCCAGCAGCACCCGCGGATCACGCGCAGCGAACAGCCGGTAGCTGCGCAGGCTCTCCTCCCGGGAGGTGGCGACGGGCCCGGCCAACCGGGCGGCCAGCAGATGCGCACGCAACGCGCCGGTGCTCAACACCCTCCGATGCTGCCGCACCGCACCTGGCGGATCATCAATTCGGTGGAACAGCCCCACAGTTGGCGTAACGACGAAAGCTCAGGTCAGCATTCCGCGCAGCGGAAACACGGCCCGCCGGGTCGCCAGAACGGCCTGATCCGTACGGTCCGCCGGGTCGTACCCCGCGTCCCATTCCCGCCATGACACCGACCGGCCGTCCGTCATCCGGGCCGGCGCCAGCTGCCGGGTCCGCGCGTACACCTCGTCCCGCCACGACGCCGGAACCGCCGTCTCCGGCGCCACCGGCCGGTGTGCGGCGATCGCCACCAGATGGGTCCACGACCTCGGTACGACGTCCACCACCGCGTACCCGCCGCCGCCCAGCGCCAGCCACCGGCCGTCCGCGTACGCGTGCGCGAGCCGGTGGCAGGACTCCTGGACGGTCCGCTGGGCGTCCAGGGACACCGCCAGGTGCGCCAACGGGTCCTCGAAGTGCGTGTCGGCCCCGTGCTGGGTCACCAGCACCTGGGGGCGGAAGTCGGCCAGCAGCTCCGGCACGGTCGCGTGGAAGGCCCGCACCCACCCCTCGTCCCCGGTCCCCGCCGGCAGCGCGACGTTCACCGCCGAGCCCTCGGCGGCCGCGCCGCCCGTCTCCTCCGGCCAGCCCGTCTGCGGGAACAGTGTCCGCGGATGCTCGTGCAGCGACACCGTCAGCACCCGGGGGTCGTCCCAGAACGCCGCCTGCACCCCGTCCCCGTGGTGGACGTCCACGTCCACGTACGCGACCCGCTCCGCGCCCAGCTCCAGCAGCCGCGCGATCGCCAGCGCCGCGTCGTTGTACACGCAGAAACCGGCCGCCCCGCCCGGCATGGCGTGGTGCAGCCCGCCCGCGAAGTTCACGGCGTGCTCGGCCTCACCGCGCCAGACCGCCTCCGCGCCCGCCACCGACTGCCCGGCGATCAGCGCGGACGCCTCGTGCATCCCGTGGAAGGCCGGATCGTCCATGGTCCCCAGCCCGTACGAACCGTCCGCGGCCCCGGGGTCGGCCGACACCTCCCGCACCGCGGCGACGTAGTCCCCCCGGTGCACGAGCCGCAGCGTGGAGTCCCCGGCCGCCGGAGCCGCCCGTACTTCCATGGCCCGGTCCAGCCCGAAGGCCCGTACCAGGCCCATCGTCAGCGCCAGGCGCACCGGATCCATCGGATGGCTCGGTCCGAAGTCATACCTCGTTACCGCCTCGTCCCACATCAACAACCCGCGGCCGCTCATGCCGGACACCGTATCGGGCCGCGTCGGAGCCGAACGAGCGGGCGTGGAAGAGCGTGACCAGCACGAGAACCATCGGGACGAGCATGGCGCCCCGGTAGCTCCAGGCGTCCCCGATCGCCCCGACGAGCGGGGAGCCGATCAGGAAGCCGACGTAGTTGAAGATGTTGAGCCGGGCCACGGCCGTGTCGGAGGCGTGCGGGAACAACCGGCCGGCCGCGGCGAAGGTCTGCGGCACGATCACGCACAGCCCGATCCCCAGCAGCGTGAACCCGAGCATCCCCGTCCACGCCCCGGGCGCCACCGCCACCACGGCGAAGCCGGCCGCCGCCACCAGCGAACCGCCCCGCACCACGGCCACGGCGCCGAAGCGCCGCACTCCCAGGTCGCCGACGGCCCGCCCGACGAGGGTGGTCACCATGTAGACGTTGTACGGGACGGTCGCCAGCTGCTCCGAGCTCCCGAGCACGTCCTGGAGGTACTTGGCACTCCAGTTCGCGACGGTCGAGTCCCCGATGTACGCGCACGCCATGACCAGGCAGAGCGGCAGCAGCAGCTTGAAGCCGCCGCTCCCCAGCCCCGCGCCGTCCGCCACCCGCGCCTTCTCTCCAGCCTTCCCTCCGGCCTTCGCACCCGCCTCCGCGCGGTCCGACCGGTCCACGTACCGGCGGCTGCCCAGCAGGGCCAGCGGCAGCAGCACGGCCACGGCCGGCAGGTAGCTCACGAACAGGTCCAGCCGCCAGTGCGCTCCCGCCCACGCGGCCGAGGCCCCCAGGATGCCTCCCAGGCTGTACGCGGCGTGGAAGCCCAGCATGATGCTGCGACCGTACGCACGCTGCAGGCTGACCCCCAGCATGTTCATCGAGGCGTCCAGCGCGCCCACCGACAGCCCGAACGCCCCCAGGGCCGCCGCCACGTGCCACATCCGGTCCCCGGCCCCCACCGCCAGCAGGGACAGCAGCACCACCGGCTGCGCCCACCGCAGGACGGTGCTGGGAGCGACCCGTTTCACCAGGTGCTCGGTGGCCACGCTGGCCGCGCCGGCGAGGACGGGCACGGCGGCCAGGAAGGCCGGCAGCAGCCCGTCGGATATCCCGTACCGGTCCTGGATGGCGGGGATCCGGGTCACGAGCAGGGCGAAGGTCACACCCTGCACGAAGAAGCTGAGACCCAGGGCGCCGCGCCCACGCCTGAGCCGCACGTCTACCGTCATGGCGGGTGAGCGTAGGCCCCGGGGCTACCGGTGGGTAGAGAGATCACACGGGCAGTTGCAGGAGCCCCGGGAGCTGCATCATGTCGCCGAAGAAGCCGGTGGCGTCCCCGAGCTGTTCGGCGGGGAGCATGGCGGTGAAGGCGTACACGTCCATCCCCGCGGCCCGCGCCGCCAGCACCCCCAGCGGACTGTCCTCGACGACCACGCACCGCGCGGGCTCCACACCCATCTGCCGGGCCGCGTGCAGGAACAGGTCGGGAGCCGGCTTGCCTCGGCCGACGTCCTCCGCGCTGAAGATCCACTCCTCCTCGAACCACCCGTCGAGCCCGGCCGCCCGGTGCCCGACCCTGATCCGCGCGTGCGTCGAGGAGGAGGCCAGGCAGTAGCCCACGCCACTGGCGGTCAGCGCGCCCAGTACGTCCTCCACACCGGGGACGGGCTTCAATTCGCGCTCGAAGGCGGTGAAGGTCCGCGCGTGCAACGTCTCGTCGAAGTCGGCGGGCAGCTTCGCGCCGGTCCGCTCCAGGACGAGATCGTGCACCCGGTGCACGGCGGACCCCATGTAGTCGCGCAGCGATTCCTCGTACGTGGTGGGGTGGCCCAGCTCGGTCAGGTATCCGGCGAGGATGTTGTTGGCGAGCGGCTCGCTGTCCACCAGAACGCCGTCGTTGTCGAAGATGACGAGGTCATAGCCCATGCTCCAACCCTACGAGCCGTCGGCGGGCGACCCGCCCGACCACATGCCGGGCATCCGGCGGATTCTCACCGGCCGAGGCCCGGGAACGCAGAAAAGCCCCGCACCGAACCCGTGACGGGTTGGTGCGGGGCTTTCCCACAATGATTGTTCGGCGGCGTCCTACTCTCCCACAGGGTCCCCCCTGCAGTACCATCGGCGCTGAAAGGCTTAGCTTCCGGGTTCGGAATGTAACCGGGCGTTTCCCTAACGCTATGACCACCGAAACACTATGAAATTAGAACGCTGGTGTTTTCACAGCTGTTCATTATTTCAGAACTAACACAGTGGACGCGAGCAACTGAGGACAAGCCCTCGGCCTATTAGTACCAGTCAGCTTCACCCGTTACCGGGCTTCCACATCTGG